>CATLGN010000047.1 GCA_949935685.1 uncultured Lachnospiraceae bacterium
TCCACACGCAGCGCCGGGAACGCGTCCAGAAGAATTCCGCCAAGCTGTGCGTTAATCTCCATAGAATGCAGCGGATAATTGTTCCGGGCCCTTCTGGTCACGACTTTAAAGCTCATGTTCTCCTGCGCGCCCGCATTTTCCATATATACTTTTTTCACATAGGAAATCACGTCTCTGCCCAGTTGTTCAAATCCCCGATCTTCCAGAACTGCCACAGGGCAGATGCCGGAAATGCCGAATACGGTCTGCAGCGCTTCCACTGTCTCGTCCGCATCAAAATCCGTCAGCGCATCCACATAGATTCTGCCCTGTGTCTTGTGTACTTTAAATTCTCCGTCGCACCGCCGCAAAGCGTGACGAATCTGCCGCACAAGCGCGTCTTCAAACAGATACCGGTTCTTTCCCTTTACGCCGATCTCCGCATATTTTATCAAAAATGAAGTAAACATGGTTTCTCTGTCTCCTGTCAGTGTCTGGTGTATTTCCGCAATGTCGGAACAATATCATACAACGCCTGCAATGTGTCGTCGATTTCCTCCGCTGTCGTAAAAACAGAAAAAGAAAATCGCAGCGTGGAATCCAGCAATCCTTTTTCCAGTCCCATCGCGCGCAGTGTATCGGACGGTTTCGGCGCTTTGTTGGATGCACAGGCACTGCCCGCGGACACATAAATGCCCCTCTCCTCGAGCGCGTGCAACAATACTTCGCTCCGTATGCCGCGGAAGGAGACGCTGACAATATGCGGTGCGCTCATTTCCCCGGTCAGTCCGTTGATTTTCACATCCGGTATCTGCAGTACGCCCTGTACAAAACGTTCTTTCCGTTCGTACATGGCCGCCCGTTCCGTTTCCAGATTTTCATAGATCGTTTCCACCGCTTTGCCAAGACCCGCGATACCGGGTACATTTTCCGTACCCGAGCGCATTCCTTTCTGTTGTCCGCCGCCGTAAACAATCGGATTGACCCGTATCTTTTCATTGATGTAAAGGAATCCGACGCCTTTCGGCCCATGAATCTTATGCCCGCTGACGGACAGCAGGTCTATCTGCATTTTTTTCGGATACATCCGGAACTTGCCATAACCCTGTATTGCATCCACGTGGAATATGATACGCGGATTGATGCTCTTCAGCAGCGAGCCGGCCTCCCCGACAGGCTGCACGGCGCCCACTTCATTGTTTACATACATGATCGATACCAGTATCGTGTCCCGCCGCACCGCACACCGCAGATCGTCCAGACGGATGATCCCGTAACGGTCCACCGGCAGATATGTGACCTGAAATCCCTGGCTTTCCAGATAATGCATTGTCTGCATCACCGCCGGGTGCTCGACCGCCGTCGTTATGATATGCCGGCCCGCGCGCATATTGGCCGATGCCGCCCCGATCAGCGCCAGATTATCCGATTCCGTCCCGCCGGATGTAAATACGATTTCCTTTTCGTTCACCTTGAGATTTTTGGCGATCACTTCCCGCGCATAGCGGATATAACGCTCGGCTTCCACACCTTTCATATGCATGCTCGAAGGATTTCCATAATCCTCGACCATAACTTTGCTCACAAGTTCCGCCACACACGGATAGGCTTTCGTCGTGGCAGAATTATCCAGATATACTTCCATATGATAAAACGCTCCGTTTATATTCTCATAATCTATACCCATATTATGCTTCTGCTTCCAGTTGGTACATTATCCATGCCAACATAGTAAGCCCCGCCGTCTCCGTCCGCAGAATCCGCTTTCCCATCGTAACGGGCACAATGCCCGCCGCCTGCGCCGCTTCGATCTCACTGTCCGCAAATCCGCCTTCCGGGCCGATAAAGACAGCCACGCGCTGCCCGGCGCGAATGCTGCTGATCAGTTCCTTTGTCTTATCCATTCCCGCCGCCAGCTCATAGGGAATCAGCTTGCAGTCCATGTCTGCAGCGTAGGACGCCGCTTCCGCCATCGACATAACCGGGCGTACCGACGGGATCAGCCGTCGTCTGCTCTGCTTTGCCGCCGCCTCCGCAATTCCCTGCCATCTTGCCAATCTGGTCTGCGCTTTTTTCCCGTCCAACTTTACCACCGACCGGCTGGCCGCCACCGGGATAATCTCATATGCGCCGAGTTCCACCGCCTTCTGGATCACCAGCTCCATTTTGTCCGCTTTGGGAAGCGCCTGAAACAGATAGATCTGTGCGGACAGTTCCAGTCCGTCCTCTTTGATAAAAAGCAGCTCGCACAGCACCGATTCGTCCGCAAAACATACGATCGCACACCGGTACTCCTTCCCGTCCACGCCATTGCTGACCGAAAGCTCGTCCCCCGGCTTCATGCGCAGCACATTTTTGATATGATTGACATCGCCGCCGGTAATGCAAACCTGTTTTCCCGTGATCTGCGCCGGCTCTACGAAAAACTGATGCATATTTTCAACCGTTTCCTTTCCGTTTCCCCGGATCCACACCGACTGTCTCTGCCCGGATGTCAAACCCTGCGCGCCGTCACGCCGACCCATTCTCCTTGATATGTCACTTCCAGTATTTCCATGCCGGCCGCCTTTACCGCTTCGGTCACGACGGTTTCTTTCTCATCGATAATGCCCGACATAATATAAAGGCCGCCGGGTTTCAGGAATGACAAAACAACCGGCGTCAGCTCCACCAGCACATCCGCCAGAATATTGGCGGCCACTATATCATAACATGCATATCCGAGCGCATCCCGCACCGATTCGTCCGTGATGACATTGCCGATCAACAGCTCCCATTTTTCTTCGGAAATCCCGTTGGCTTCCATATTTTCCCTGACCGCAGACACCGCACACGGATCCAGATCCGTGCCCTTTGCCTCCCGGATGCCGTACAGAAGCGAAACAATGGACAAAATCCCGCTGCCGGTTCCTATATCCAGAAGCCTTGTGTCGGCCGTGATATATTTTCTGAGCTGCCGGATACAGAGCTGCGTTGTCTCGTGCATCCCTGTCCCGAACGCCGTCCCCGGATCGATATGCAGCACCTTTTTATCCCGGTCTGCCTCCGGCACGTCCTCCCACGAGGGCACAATCAGCAAATCATCTATGGTAAACTGATGAAAGTATTCCTTCCAGTTATTGATCCAGTCCTTGTCCTGCGTCTCGTCTACGGTTATCGTCCCTTTTCCGATGTCCATAAAACCGCGCACCGATTCCAGTTCCGCCTCCACCTCCCGCAATATAACATCCGTGTCGGTTTCTTCTCCTGCGCGTTTCAGCTTTCCGTTTTCTGTCTCTTCCACAAAGAAGCTGAGATACGCGATTCCGTCGTCCTCCTGCTCCTGCGGCGGAATATCCACAAACATCTGCGCCTTTTCCCCTTCCGTCAGCGGCACCTTATCCTCGATCTGTGCCCCTTCCAGACCAATGTCATACAAAGCGCTGATAATTATGTCTTCGGCTTCCGTCGTCGTTTCTATGATAAATTTTTTCCACTTCATATAAAAAATTCCTTTCGATCCTCTCGCCGTTCTATTTTAGCACAACCCGCCCAATACTTCCACACGAAAAAGAGGGAAACTATGAAATATATTGGCATTCCATCCCCTCCGGCTGTGCACTGGCTGGCCGACAATATCGTTCCTTTTTTCTACAAATTCCAAATTTTTTCCCCTCCGCCGCGTTCCCTCTCCCTGCATACCTACATATGATAAAGAAACAGAAGAAAGGACTCTGTTATGTACTTCTTTTTTGGAATCTTTCTGATTCTCTGTATCTTCTTTTTCTGTCTGTGTTTCTGGAAAAAGAACTGCATTATCAAAAAAATCCGTTGTATGGATTTTTGTCAAAAGGTATGTACGCTCAACGAACTGCTCTGTCCCTTCGGTTTTTCCTATCTGCCCGAGCAGGATATTATCACTTCCACGCGGGATGCCTGGCAGCGGGAATTCGGATATTGCGCTCTGTTTGACCGGGCGGCCGCACATTTTAATATGGTGTTCGACTGTGAGCCGATCTATTTTAATTATCAGGGCCGGACATGGCTGATCGAATTCTGGAAAGGGCAGTACGGAATCAATACCGGCGGGGAGATCGGTGTCTACCATGCCGATTCTGTCATTGCCCCTGAGCAGTATGACAAAACGCTGTTTCACAGCGTATCGAATCAGGAAATGCCGTATATGACCATGCAATTATTTTATAAGGGCAGACTTTTGTTTTCCCTGCATGGCATTCACTGGTGGCTGACCGGATTTGACGTCGGTCATTTCTGTGAGCCGGAAGATCTGACAATGAAGGCTTCTGTCACCTTTCCCAATGCCTGCATGCTACAGCGTTTCGTGGACGGCCTGATGCACAGCGGCTATAACGAATGTGCGCTTTTCATCTGTGACCTCACAGTATGCTTTACATTCTCCGTGCCCTGTACCAGACAGTATCGTCCCTGGCTGGCATCCCACATTTCTCAGTTTGAAAACCGGCTGTTCTGCAAACTATACCGGTTTATTACCCGGCCTTTTACCTGTACGCTGGATAAGCTGCTCTATCTGTATTATTTCCTGCCTGCCGCATTCCGTCATATGTTTTGTTTCCGCAAATGCCGGAAGCAAAAAATGCCGCGCTGCCGGAAAAAAAGGAGAAACTGCCGATGATACCGCTGTCCCCGGCTGCCCGCAGCCGAAAACGTATTTCCAACGCTTTCGAGGATGCCCTCCGGCTGCCGCTCTGCCCCCGCTCCAAGTATATTCTGTTCAGCGACTGTCACCGGGGTGTGGGAAATGCAAACGACAATTTTCTGTCAAACGAATATCTCTATCTGGCGGCTCTGCAGCATTATTTCCGCAGAGGATTTACCTATCTGGAACTCGGTGACGGCGATGAACTGTGGGAAAACCGTTCTTTTCAGAAAATTAAGGAAGTCCATCCCCGCAGTTTTGAAATCATATCCCGTTACTACGCCGCAGGTCGGATGTACGCCGTTTACGGCAATCATGATATGGTAAAACGCCGGAGCAGATTTCGTCAGCAACACCTGCACAGCTACTTCTGTGACCATTCCCTGCAAGAACGGCCGCTCTGCCCCGATATTATCTTTTATTCCGGCATCATCTTACAGGACATCAACCAAAAAACCGACGTCTACCTGACGCATGGCCATCAGGCCGATCCGCTGAACAGTACCTTATGGCTCCTGTCACGTTTTCTCGTGCGCTATGTATGGAGGCCGCTTGAAAAACTCGGGATTCCCGATCCCACCAGCGCGGCCAAAAATAACCGCAGAAAAAAGAAATCCGAACAACACCTCGTAAAATGGGCACAGGAACACAGACACCTTCTTGTCACCGGCCACACCCATCATCCGATGATTGGCACAAAAGAGTCGCCCTATTGCAATACCGGAAGCTGTATCCATCCCACCGGTATCACAGGCATTGAAATCGAAAACCGCTGCCTGACACTTGTCAAATGGAGTACGCAGGCAAGAACCGACCTGACGCTGCAGGCGGCCCGGGAAGTTCTGGGCAACACCATCTGCCTTGACGCATATCGGTAAACTCACGGGCGATATATGAGAACCGCCGCAGTCTCAGGCAACTGCGGCGGTTCTCACAGGGAAGTATAAGACAAACCAAACATTGCCCAAAACACTATGCTCTTTTGTCTGTCTCCCGGTTTTGGTATATTTCCAGAATCCGCCGAAAAGCCTGCTCTCTGTCCGGTGCACAGCTTCCATAGTTCTGATGTGACCAGTCGCGGTCCCATCCACAGAGAAACATCCTCTCCACACCAACCCCGCTCCCTTTCTCAATCGTATAAAACCCGGTCCGGGTATAATTCCGGTCAAAAATCATCACAAGCTCATAACATAATGGCTCATCTTCCGGTTCAGGCAATGTCAGCCGCAACGCCATAACAGACTCGTTCACGCTGACAAATGTCGCCTGAAACTGTTCCGCACGATAGGGGTTCGCAATCCCTTCCTGTTCCAACAAACGGTTCATCACCTTATACAAAAATGCCTGATCCTGTTCCAACACGCCGATCAACCGAGCCCCTTCCCCATAAAACCATCCGGGAAGCATGCGATGCTCCAGTTGATACCTGACTTCATGCAGTGACATACATCCTCACACCTTCTGCACTTTCACCGGTTTTTTCATCTTTCCCGTAACTTCCACATGGTTCGCGGCGTTAATTTCATCCATCCACTTATCTTTCCATGCCACAAATGCCTTTGCCTCCTCAGGCTGTATAATATTGACCGGATGGTACTTATCGTCGTTCAGATTTTCTTCCGCTACCATAACCGAAAGCAGTTCCTTCTGGCTTCTGTCATACAGTTCCACCCAGATGGCGCCTTTTTTGCTGTTGACAATGGCAACATCCTTCTTCTCGAGGCAGTAAGCATTGGTGTAGCTCAGATCGCCGCCTTCACAGGACAGCGGCACAATATACAGGCGTTCCGCGTTAAAAGCAAGCGCATAATACCAGTATGTCGTTGTCGTCTTCTTCCCCTGATACGTCTCCCACTCCCAGGTGCCGTATGCTCTCGTATAGTTCTCCACGCCCGGCACACATTTCTGCAATATGTTCCAGACATGCTCTTTGTCCTCTCCGCCCTTTGCCTTATTCCGGTTTATCTTATCCCGGATTGTGATATAGATAAAGATCACAACGATCAGGCCGACCACCATCGCTATAATCTGCGGAACTGTAAAGCCATAATATGTAGTTAGTAACATTTCTCTCCTCCTCCGAAACGCATTATTGATTCATATACGCTCTGTTAAACTGTTTTTTTGCATTTTTTACATAGGTGACATCAAATACTCTTCGATTGGTGTCCATCAGGATGCTGCGAAAAAATCCGCCATATGTATGATCGCGCCACCCGGCCTGACCCAGATCGGACCAGTAATAGACCTTTTTGCGATATATCATTCCATATTCGTAAAAGGCCAGATATTCTCTGAGATGTATCAGCGGATAAAGGCCAAATGCCACCGTCAGCACCAGATTCACCACAATCGTACTCCCGGAAGGAGGCACTTCGCCCCAGTTACGGATCGCCGCAATCCCGCCAAAATTCATAATATCCAACAAGATGCAAAAAGCGGTTCTCCATCCGGCCTGAATGGCAATTTTCAGCTTATCGGCAGGACATTCCGTCAACATCTGCCCAAGCGTATTCTCTGCATTCACAGCCATTCTTATCACCCCCTCTTTTTATTATATACGCCCACTTCCTAACGCCTATTTTACTACACTGCACAAGCATTGTGCAAGGTAGTCAGTGAAAAATAACCCGACAAACGCATAAATGAATAAACGGTGAACACGACATGTGTAAAGGACAGAAGCGGAAAATCCTGATTGGATTATGGCTTTCCGGCAGAGGCGCAGCATTCCGGCCGTGCACCGGGCTACAGGCATAAACGGTTCTAACCGTTGCGACAACGAATACTGACAGGTGTGCAACCGTCCTCTATGCGCCATCCGGGCGCAAATCGGACTTTTCCGGACATCCCTGTCCGAAAATTGCAGACTGTGGCGCAGCGGTAAGAACCGCTAATGCCTTCCGCAAGGTGCACGGCCGGAATGCTGCGCCTCTGACGGAAATATGTTACATCGTAGAATTTTCCGTTTCTGTCCGGTCCGCTCTGTGAAATGTTCACCATTTATTCATTTATGCGTTTGTCGGGTGAAAAATAACGGTTTGACAGACAAAAACAGCGCTGCCTGCACACCGCTGTTTTTTACTGCAAATCCGTCTTGATTCTTTATGTTCACTTCCAGAACCCTTTTTTCTTTTTGTCCTTTGTCTCACTTCCGGTTTTCCCGGCTTCCGCTTTTTTTGCCGCGTTCAGGCTGTCGCCTGTGACTTCGTCAAATTTCCGCAGCAGTTCTTTCGCCTCATGGGAAAGTTTATCCGGCACTTGCACGACAAGCGTGACATAATGATCCCCTCTGACATCTTTGTTTCGCAGCGTGGGGACGCCTTTTCCCTTTAATCTGACGCGTGTGTCAGTCTGCGTGCCGGCTTTTACCTCATAGATCACCCGCCCGTCTACCGTATCGATCACAATCTCTCCGCCGAGCGCTGCCACCGGAAACGACACCGGCACAGTGGAATAAATATTGTAATCCTGCCTCTGGAAAATCGGATGGCGCTGTACCATTACTTCCACAAGCAGATCGCCTCTGGGGCCGCCATTTATACCCGGTTCGCCTTTGTCACGGATACGGACGCTCTGCCCGTTATCGATACCCGCCGGTATACTGATCTGTATTTTTTTACGGTTGGCAATATAGCCGCTGCCATGGCAGTCTCCGCATTTATCTTTAATCACCTTGCCGCTGCCCCCGCATTCCGGACAGGTCTGCACATTGCGAACCGTACCAAAGAAAGACTGCTGCGTAAACACAACCTGCCCTTTACCGCCGCACTTCGGGCAGGTTTCCGGACTCGTGCCCGGTTTCGCACCGCTTCCGTGGCAGTTGGGGCATTCGTCTTTTAAAGTCAGTTCGATTTCTTTCTCAACGCCGAAAACGGCTTCCTCGAATTTAATCCGTACACTTGTCCTGACATTCGCACCTTTCATCGGGCCGTTGCTGCTTCGGCCGGCCCGCCGGCCGCCAAACAGATCGCCGAATATGTCGCCGAATATATCGCCAAAATCGGCGCTGTTAAAATCAAAGCCGCCGAAGCCGCCGCTGCCCCCGTCAAACGCGGCATGCCCGAATTGATCGTACTGACGGCGCTTTTCCGGATCGCTGAGTATGGCATAGGCTTCGGATGCTTCCTTAAATTTCTGTTCCGCTTCCTTATCTCCCGGATTCACATCGGGATGATATTTTTTGGCGAGAACTCTGTATGCTTTTTTGATCGCTGCCTCATCGGCGCTCTTTTCCACTCCAAGGACTTCGTAATAATCACGTTTCTGCTCTGCCATAACAATCTACCTTTTCTCATGCATGTATGGGGCACACAAACTCCATGCCCCATACGCCGTTTTCTGTACTATACTTCTCTGTAATCTCCGTCTACCACGTCGTCTGCCGCGCCCGCGTCATC
>CATLGN010000048.1 GCA_949935685.1 uncultured Lachnospiraceae bacterium
GGACAGAGCCGGGAATCGCTGTTGGCATCGCTGAGAGAAGCGCTGACATACGGGCCGGATGAGATTTTTCTGTATCCGTTGTATGTGAAACCGGGTACCGGGCTGGAGCATGCGGGAACGGTGCCGGATGCGGAGGCGGCGTTTGCGCTGTATGATGCAGGCAGCGGTTTTTTGCGGGTGCGGGGAATGCGGCAGGATTCCATGCGGCGCTTTGTGCGCGGTCAGAATGCGCGCCGGTATGCAGAATGTGGATTTGGCGCATCGCTTGCCCTGGGGTGCGGCGGGCGCAGCTATCTGGGGAATCTGCATTTTTGCAGCCCGTATGCCGTATCCGGCGCGGTATGCCTGCAGCGGCTGGCGGCATTTGAGCATACGGAGGATTATACGGCTGTTTCGCACGGATTTTTGCTGTCGGAGGATGAGATGAAGCGGCGGTATGTGATCCGGCATTTGCTGATCCGGCCGGGACTGGATCCGGCGCGGTATGCGGCGCATTACGGCGGAAACGTTATGGCGGATTTCCCGCTTTTGCAAAGCTGGGAGGAGGCGGGGTATCTCTGCCGGCAGGGGAATTATCTGACGTTGACGGAAGATGGGCTGGCGCTTTCCGATTGTCTGGGGCCAAAACTGATCTCGCCGCAGGTACGGGAGGCGATGGCGGCGTGGGAGGAGAATTGTGGATAAGCGTATGATTTTATATCGCGGCAGCCTGAAAAGTTGTAATTACCATTGTTCCTATTGTCCCTTTTCCAAACACCGGATGTCGGCGGGGGAGCTGGAAAAGGACAGGGAGCAGTGGTTTTCTTTTCTGCATACTTTCTGCCGGGATGCGGCGGGAATGCACGTGCGTGCGCTGATGATCGTTCCCTACGGCGAAGCCCTGGTGCATCCATGGTATTGGGAAGGACTGGCGCGGCTTACCGCGCTGCCGTGGATGGATGCGGCCGGGGCGCAGACGAATCTGAGTTTCTCCATGGATATATATCAAAAACGGTTTGTACAGGCGGGCGGCCGGCCGCAGAAGCTGCGGCTCTGGGCGACGTTTCACCCGGAGATGACAACCGTGCCCGATTTTGCGGCCCGGTGTCGGGCGCTGCTGCAGGCGGGAATTACGCTGTGTGCGGGCGCTGTGGGCGTGCCGGATAATCTCGCGCTGCTGCGCCGGCTGCGGGCCGCGCTGCCGCCGGAGATATATGTGTGGATCAATCGGATGGACGGCTTGGGGCGGGCGTATACGGAGGCGGAGCGGGAGGCGTTTCTGGAAATTGACCCGTATTTCGGGCGGGAATTGGCGCCTGTCGCCGCCGATGTGTCGCTTTGCGCGCAGCGGCTCTTTGTGGAGGGAGACGGGCGGCAGCATACGTGCAATATCAGTCCGGTATTGCCGGGGCGCTGGGACGGTGAATTTCCCGCGCCGCGCTGCGGGCGGAAGCGGTGTTCCTGTTATCTGGCCTATGGCGGCAGAAACGATTTTATGAACCGGATGCTGTTCGGCGATTATCCGCTGTTTCGGATTCCCCGTCGTCCACGGGCTGTCTTTCTGGATGTGGAGGGGACGTTGACGCCCGGCGGGGGAGCGGGTGCGGAAATGTCTGGCCGCGGCGCGGCAGGCGGTGTATCGGCTCCTGTGCTGGCGGGTTTGGAAGGGCTTGTCCGGGACGGGACGCGGCTGTTTCTGGCGACAACCTTATGCCGCCGGGATGCTGTGAAGCGTCTGGGCAGAGCGGGCCGGCTGTTTGCGGGCGGAATTTTTGCCGGCGGTGCGCATCTTGTGTGGGAGGAGGACGGCCGGCTTCAAGAGCGTTTTTTGACGCTGGAGGAAAATGCGGTGCGCCTCTTTATGGAGCGGAAAGAACTGAACCGGCAATACGGATTTCGCACGCTGGCATATCGCAGCGGCGCGGGATGTTATAAGATAACGCTGCTGCGGCCTGCGCACAGGCCCTGGACAGAGCGGGAGGCGGCGGCCGTATTCCGGGCTTTCCGGCAGACGGAATGTTCCGGGCAGGCCGGGGGCGGCGGAACACGGTATTTGGTGGAGGGATGTTGTGTACAGATTGTGTCTGCGCAGGCGGGAAAAGCCGCCGGCGTCAGAATGCTGTGCCAGCGGCTCTCGATTGCGCCGGAGGAAGCGTTTGCGTTCGGGGATTCCCCGGAGGATGCGGAGATGATGCGGATTTGTGCGCGGACATAGCGGCTTGGCCAGGCAAGGGTATTACACGGGAGCAGATTCCGGGAACTATAGTAAGGAGAAGGCAGTATGGAAAAGAAAACAAAACAAAATGTATTCATAGTTATCGTGGGAGTGGGGGCATTCGCGGCATTGATGAATCTCCATCTGGTATTCCGTTTTATGGAAAAGGTTGTGGAGATTATGCTGCCCGTTATTGTCGGCGGCATACTGGCTCTTTTTATCAATGTTCCTATGACGGGGATTGAAAAGCGCATGCGCAAAATGTTCATTAAACAAAAAAAGCAGCCATCCGATCGATTTTTCCGCGGCATTTCATTTATTCTCACGTTTGCTTGTATCGCATTGGTGTTTACGCTCGTACTCACATTACTCATACCGGAACTTGCGGATTCCATGAAAGGACTTTATCAGCTGGCCGAATCGCGTCTGCCGCAGTGGATTGATTATGTAGAAAAGATTGACCCGGAGGCGGAATGGGTGGAGGAGATACTCGCGGCCATTGATCTGGAAAAAATGGTACAGAACATTGGCAGCGGGGCCAATCTGTTTTTCGAGAGCGTGATGAGCACGGTATCCTCTGCTGCGAGCGCAATGATAACGGCGGCTTTTGGATTGATTATCAGTATTTATTTTACTTTGGGAAAGGAACAGGTATGCAGGCATGCCAAAAAGCTGGTATATGCCTATCTGAAGCCTGCATGGGCGGAAAAAATACTCCATACCGGCCGGATATTCAATCGGTGTTTTGCCAATTTCCTGTCAGGGCAGTGTATGGAAGCCGTCATTCTCGGAGCTTTGATGTTTTTGGCATTTACCCTCTTCCAATTACCGTATGGAAGTCTGATTGGCGTTTTGACGGCGGTATGTGCGATTATCCCGTATGTCGGAGCGTTTATATCCGGCGCGGTCAGTGTGATTCTTGCTTTGCTGATCAGCCCTGCACTGGCGGTCCGCTGCCTGATTGTTTACGTTATTGTGCAGTTTATTGAAAATCAGATGATCTATCCGAGGGTAGTAGGCGGTTCTGTGGGGCTTCCGCCATTGTATACACTGGTGGCGGCGCTGATAGGTGGAAAACTCTTTGGCATTATGGGGATTATATTTTTCATTCCGCTTATGGCAGTATTGGTTGAACTTGTAAAAGAGGACGCGGAAAATCGTCTGCGTCGTCGGGAGGATCCCGTTGCATAGAGGAGACGGTATCCTGTGAAAAATGTGAAACAGCAGGCCTGCACATTGTGCGTTGCCTGCTGTTTTTCCGGCCGTATTGGAACGTTGTTCCATCTTATGCGCGATTGCTTTCGTCTTATTCCGTTTCCACCTGTATGGTCGTTGCATCGCCCCTGCGTGCCTGTTCCATAACGGCCGCGGCCAGTTTTTCGAAGTTTTGGCCGGAATGGGAAGCGCCGCTGACGGCGTCAAGTTGAAAATCTTCCTGCTGTTCGAGAAGCTGTGCGCCGTAGAGACGGGTATATTCATTGGGGTAAGTGCCGGTGCCGGCATACATATTCTGCATATAGGCGTTGTCCCATGCCTTGATATAACCGCTTGGGTCTTTGGCGTTAAACTCCACGGAGACA
This sequence comes from uncultured Lachnospiraceae bacterium, assembly GCA_949935685.1. Taxonomy (GTDB): domain Bacteria; phylum Bacillota; class Clostridia; order Lachnospirales; family Lachnospiraceae; genus VSOB01. The sequence continues at coordinate 3,775 of CATLGN010000048.1, forward strand.
ATCGCGCTGTCTTTTACCATGATACAGACGTATTCCTTCCAGCCGTGACTGTATTCCGCCGTTTCTGCGGTGTAGAAACCGTCTTTCATCTCTGCCTGTGAACCGCAGCCGCCCAGAAGAAGGGCCGCCGTTATAATAGTCAGCAAAACGTTCTTTTTCATCATAACCTCCCTGTTTGTCATGCTTTTATTTTTACCTGTGATACATAATCCTGCAATTCTCTGGCCTGATCGAGTGATTTTTCCGCCATGCGGTCGTTCTGATCCGCAATATTGCGCAGCGTGGTCAGACGGTCATTGGCAGAAACCACGGCGTCGGTCTGCTGGTGCACCGTGTCGGCGAGACGGATGGAAATATCGTGGTATTGTTGCGTCAGTCCGGCGATCTCCCGGAAGGTGGCCGCCGTCTGATCCGCCGTTTCCAGACCGGTCTGAATGGTTTCGTTGGAACGTGTGATCAGATTCCCGGTTTCCCGCAGCGCGTCCGCCGTCTGGTTGGACAATACACTGATTTCATTGGCTACAACAGCGAAGCCGCGCCCGGCTTCCCCGGCTCTGGAAGCTTCCACGGAAGCGTTCAGCGATAAGAGATTGGTCTGTCGGGAAATATCCTCGATGAGCAGGCTGATTTTGGAGATTTCCTTTACCGTGTCATGGATTTGGGACATGGCATGCAGCATATTTTGCATATAGCCGTCTCCCAGCGCTGTCTTTTGTCCTGCCATTTGCGCACAGCGCTCGATCTGCAATACATTGTCTTTATTTTTTTCGATCGAGGCGGTAATGGCAGCCATATCGTTTTCCATATCCTGCAGCAGAGAGCCCTGTTCCCGGGAACCGTCCAGAAGCTGTTGGGCGCAGTCGGAAACCTCTGCGGAAGAATGGTTCATGCGCAGCATGGTGCGGTTCAGTGCGGCAGTGATATGGCAGAGCGAGTCCCGTATGGAGGAAAAGTCGCCCCGGAAGCGGTTGGGGATATTAACGGTATAGTCGCCTGACGCCAGCGTGCGCAGGCAGGATTCAATATCCAATATGTAATGATTGAGACTGTCGATGGTTTTGGAAAGCGCATCTGTGAGAATACCGGTTTCGTCATCGCTGCTGGACGGGAGAACCTTTTCGGTCAGATTCCCGTTGGAAAGCGCCTGCAGGCGTCTGGTAGCGGCGGATAATGGATCGGAGATCCGTTTTGTCACCGGAATGACGACGGCGGCGGCTCCCGCTAACAGCAAAACGGACAGCAGGGCAGAAAGCGCGGTCGAATAAAATGTGGTCTCCATAAATTCGCGCCGCGGCGCATGAATAAACAGCGCCCAGTTGGTTCCGGGGATGGGGGCATAGCCCGTATAGCTTTTGGTGTGTCCCAGCTTCATAACGGTGGAGCCGACCTGAAAGGCGGTGATTTTGTCAAAGATGGCGGCGTTGCCGGCAGCGTCATAAAGGTCGTAGACATTTTGGCGGTCGATGATATTCTGCAGTCTGCGGTCGCCGATAATGTTGCCGTTTTCGTCGACGATACAGGCGCTTCCGGTATTGCCAAGCACAAGCTGGCTGAGTACGTCGTTGAGAATATCGTATTTATAACTGCCGATCAGATAGCCGGTAGGTTCTCCGTCTTTTTTGAGAGCGGTTCCCACGCAGAGCTGTAATATATCATTATCATAGCAGGGTTCCCCGATTACCGTACTTCCTGTCCGGGTGAGCAGAGAATAGTATTCCGTATCGGCGATGGAATCCGGCGCGCCGTCGTCCCCATACAGTTTTTTCCCCGACAGGTCATAAGCCGCCAGCCAGACAAACTCGATCTGCTTTTTGATGTTGTCAAGCCGCGTCTGTTTTTCATCCGACGAGACCGTGTCATCGAGAAAAACGGATTCGGTGGAAAAGTTATACATCCGTTCTGTGAGCAGATGCAGATTGGAACTGATATTCTGTGCGGCGATCCGGGCCGTAATCTGCATATTGTCCAGAAGAATCATGTTGGTGGAACGGATGCTGCCGAGCGCCATAATCGTTGTCACCAACGCGGTGAGCAGAATGGCTACGGACATGACATAGAAGATAATTTTCTGTTTCACATTTCGGTGCGTTTTCATTGTGGTGCTCCTTTTCCTTTGCTTCATAATTAAAATAACATCTTTGTCAGACAGCGGTAAACTTCCTGATTCCGCTCCTGCCAGTTATCGCAGATTTTTACGGCCATTTCTTCCAGCGGTACGGTCAGGGAAATGGTGACGAGATCGCTGCCGTTTTCTTTTGCCGTTACGGTGGCGACAAATTCTCCTTCCGCGGATTTGCGATAGGAGGCCTGAATGGAAACTTCATTGCGCAGGTCGATCTCATTTTCGGTCAGGTAGTTGTCTACGTCTTCTTTGATACCGTAGTGGATGCGGCTGCCGAAGAACTGCAGCGTTTCCCGGCCGGCATCGGTCAGCATCAGGTATGTGCGGTTGCGCATGGTTTTTTCGGAAATCAGGTTCGCTTCGCGCAGTTCGGAAAATGCCTGCTGCAGAGTAAGGAAACCCGTATATTCTTTTTCCAGAATAAAGTCGCTGACCTGTGCTCTGGTCAGGGGGAAAGATACCCGGCTCAGCATATACAGAATGATCAGTTTATAGAGGGTGAACGATTCCTGTTTCATATGATTCCTTTCTGGTTTTCAGACAGAAAAATGCCCGGGCGGCGCATATTTTCCCTGCCATGTGTCCCGCCGGCGCATTTCCTGATGAATCCGGTTGAGGACAGCTCTCTTGTGAAGGCTCCACTTCGGGGCGATCAACAAATTTTTCGGGCCGTCGCCGGTGATGCGGTGGACGACGATTTCAGGCGAAAGACGTTCCAGCGCGCCGATGACCAGATCGGTGTATTGTTCCTGATCGGGGAGCCGAAACATGCCCGCACGGTAATCCGCAGCCAGGTCGGTGCCCTCCAGAACATGCAGAAGCTGCAATTTAACGCCGAATACAGGCAGCGTATTGAGAAAACTTATGGTTTCATAGATCTGCCGTCTGTTTTCACCGGGCAGGCCGAGTATAATATGAACGATAACGGGCAGACGGCGCAGGCACAGTCTGTGCACGGCGTCGGTAAAGCAGGAGAGGGGATAACCTCTGCGGATGTAATCGGCCGTCCGCGGATGAATGGTCTGCAGGCCCAGTTCCAGCCAGATAAACTTGTCGGGAAATGTCTGCCGCAGATCGGTGAGTAGGCAAAGCACTGTCTCCGGCAGACAGTCCGGACGGGTGGCGATGGAGATGCCTGCGATCTGCGGCGTTTCCAGAGCCTGTGTAAACAGTGTCCGCAGGCGGGAAACGGGAGCGTACGTATTGGTAAAAGCCTGAAAATAGGCGATAAACCGTTCTCCGGTCTGTTTGCCCCGGAAAAGAGTGAGGCCACATTGGATCTGCTGCGCAACGGAACGTCCCTGCGCTTTGACGGCAAATTCGCCGCTGCCGCCCGCACTGCAGAAAATACAGCCGCGGGTGTCCAGAAGCCCGTCGCGGTTGGGACATGTCATACCGGCATCGATTGCGATCTTGTACAGCTTTTCGTGAAAGGTATGCCGGCAGTATGCATGTAACGAATAATATGGCTTGTCGAGCCAGTGTGCGGGACGGCCGGATTGCAGAGAATGGCTCATATATTGGACTTTACGGCCTCGGCAACGACCTGCGCCACTTCCGGGCGGAACGCTTCCGGCAGAATATTGGTGTCGCTCAGCTCCGCTTCCGGTACAAGCGCGGCAATCGCATGGGCGGCCGCCAGTTTCATCTTTTCTGTGATCTGCGGTGCGCGTCCTTCGAGCGCGCCTTTGAAAATACCGGGGAATGCCACGACATTGTTGACCTGATTGGGGAAATCGGAGCGGCCTGTGCCGATGATTCTGACGCCGGCGGCCTTTGCCAGATCGGGCATAATCTCCGGCACCGGGTTGGCCATAGCGAACAGGATGGCGTCCTTATTCATGGAAGCCGCCATCTCCTGTGTGACGATACCGGGCGCGGATACGCCGATAAAGATGTCCGCCTCTTTCATGGCGTCCGCAAGCAGGCCGGTTTCCTGCCTGGGATTGGTGTCTTCCATCAGCCTGCGCTGCATAAAATTCAAATCGGGACTGATTTTTGTCAGGATGCCGGATTTATCGCAGAGGATAACATTGGAAAATCCATATGTGAGCAATAGCCTGGTAATGGCGATTCCCGCGCTGCCGGCTCCGTTTACGACGACTTTGCAGTTTTCTTTTTTCTTGTTGACAACCTTCAGGGCATTGATAATGCCGGCCAGTACGACGATGGCCGTACCGTGCTGATCGTCGTGGAAAACGGGAATGTCCAGCATTTCTTTCAATCGTTCCTCAATTTCAAAGCAGCGCGGCGCGCTGATGTCTTCGAGATTAATACCGCCGAATGCCGGCGCGATGTTGACAATGGTGCGGATGATTTCCTCGGTATCCTGCGTATCAAGACAGATGGGCACGGCGTTGACATCGCCGAATTCTTTGAACAGAACGGCTTTGCCTTCCATAACGGGCATGGCGGCGTAGGGGCCGATATTGCCCAGTCCCAGAACGGCGCTGCCGTCGGAGATAACGGCGATGGTATTGGCCTTGATCGTATACCGGTATGCGGCCTCTCTGTCATTGGCGATCACTTTGCACGGCTCCGCTACGCCGGGCGTATAGGCAAGCGAAAGATCTTCTCTGGATTTCACGGGTGTTTTGGACACGATTTCCAGCTTGCCGTTCCACTGTGCATGAAGCTGTAAGGCTTTTTCGTTTGTTGTCATATGATTTCCTCTTTTCTGTCATCCTGGTTTTTTCCATTTGATTTTCATTATATAATATTCCGACAGATTTGGCAAAATATGTTTTACGGTTAAACACAGGGATGAATATGCCGCGAACATTTCGTGTCCGAATGCCAAAAACGGAAAAGTCCTGACAGAAGTATGGTTTTTCGGCGGGTGCGCAGCATTCCGGCTGTACACCGGGCTACAGGCATAAGCGGTTCTAACCACTGCGGCAACAGCTATCGGCAGGCACGCAACCGTCCTCTATGCGCCGTCCGGGCGCAAATCGGACTTTTTCGGACATCCTGTCCGAAAATCGCGGGGTGTGGCGCAGTGGCAAGAACCGCTAATACCTTTCGCAAGGTAT
>CATLGN010000049.1 GCA_949935685.1 uncultured Lachnospiraceae bacterium
ATCGACGGTTCCGATTGGTACAAATGATGAGGTGGAGCGGCTTTTGAATGAGAATCCGATGGAGCTGCGCGTACACGTGGCCTCAAATCCGGAATTCCTTGCACAGGGAACGGCGGTTCCGGATACCATGCATGCTTCGCGGATTGTTCTGGGTGTCAACGATGCGTTTGCAAAAGAAAAGCTATTGGAGATGTATGAAGGTTTTGACGCCCCAATCATGGTATGCAATCGGAGAAGCGCCGAGATGATCAAATATGCATCGAACGATTTTCTGGCGCTGAAGATTTCATATATGAATGAAATTGCCAATCTCTGTGAGGCGATCGGCGCAAATGTGGAAGAGGTAGCCAGAGGCATGGGATTTGACGAGCGGATTGGCAGGCGGTTTTTGCATGCGGGCATTGGCTATGGCGGTTCCTGTTTCCCGAAGGATACGAAAGCGCTGCATCATCTCTCGGCGCAGAACGGCTGCGAGATGCGGACGGTTAAGGCGGCGATTGAGGTCAACGAAGGACAGAAATATAAATTATCCAAAAAAGCGAGAAAATATTATAGTGATTATAACGGACTGCAGATTGCAGTTCTCGGACTTACATTTAAACCGGGCACGGACGATCTGCGGGAGGCGCCGTCCCTTGTAAATGTGCCGGTATTTCTGGAAGACGGCGCTTATGTGCGGGCGTGGGATCCGGTTGGGGCGGAAAACTTTAAGAAGCGGATACCGGACGAGCACATCACGTATTATAATACTGTGGAAGAAGCATTGAAAGACGCCGATATTTGTTTTATTTTTACCGAATGGCCGGAAGTAAAGGAGCTGCCGTTGAGCAGATTTTCTGAGTTGATGCGCAGACCCATTATCATGGACGGCCGTAATTGTTATCGGCTGGAGGATGTAAGACGGGTACCTGTCATATATGAGAGCATTGGACGGGAAATTGTAAATACAATCGAATCGTAACAAAAAAAGAATCGCGTAAATGCGATTCTTTTTACGTAACAGGAATGACCTTGCTTTCTTGCCTCGTCAGTTTGCAGCTCCTTTGGTGGGATATACATAATACCGCCATTCGTTGGTTTCTCCAAGCCTGCCATAGCTCTCGGTGGCGGCCATAATGGGCAGCTGCGCCGAATCGGCCACTGTAGTCCCCCGGGTAAGGTAAATAGCCTGCCCCTGTTCCAGTCGAAAGAGACCGGTGTTGTCCACACCGGCGACAAAAGTTTCTCCCGGAGCCAGTGTCTGCTGCGGCAGACTGAATTTCATATAGCGGGCGGGAACCTGGTTGGAAAGCGCATAGTCGCTGAGCTCCAACTCCCGTCCGGAGGCATTGTACAGCTCGATCCAGGCGCCGCTCGGGCCGCTGTATAATTCGCTGATCAGCAGGCCGTATGGAGAGGAGACAGGAACGGTGACAAGACTGACGGTAATTTTGCCGTTTTGAATCAATGCGGTATCAAGCGTTACCTCCGGGGAATCGACCCGCTTTCCGTTTATCTTCCAGTATGAGAATTTTCTGAAATCGTTACAGGAGGCGGAGAGGGTAAGCGGATAATCGCCGTAATAGGCGCCGGTAAAATTGCCGTCAGAAGCCGTGAGGGTAGTTGTGCTGAAATGGATTGCCGCACCGGTTTCCGGCGCTTTTACGGACAGCGTATAGGGAGCGGCAGGATGAAATGTCTCCTGAATATAGGCGCGTACCTGTTCTTTGCGCGCGAAGGCGCTTTCTTTGAGCAAGGCGACATTTTGCTGGCGTTTTTCCTCATCCTGCGGGCTGTAATAGTGGGAAGCGATCGTGCTGAAGGCGTTATTGGACTCGGTGATGACGGCATCCAGATGTTCCCTGTCAAAGAGGCCGCTGTTGAGCAGATCGCAGACGGCGTTCAGAAAACGGTCCCGATAGGCGTCGATCTGGACAAGGGACGCCATCAGGACGCCGTCCTCTTTTACATTTCCAAAGTAAGCGGTCCACAGATCGTCGTCATACCGGAAATCCCAGATACAGTCGAGATCATTGATCAGAAAACGGTATTTCCCGTCGGCATAGGGCATGTCTTCCGTCTCTTCTCCGTTATACCGCCAGATGGCATAATTCTTCTTCGGATAATCGGTGTTGTTTACCATAAGTTCAAAGGCATAATAGGAAAACATATCGTCCATAGACACTGTCTGTTCCAGCTTGTTCTGGTTTTCCGGCTGGCGGAGAGGAGAGGATGCAATCTCCGGATAGCTGTAGTACAGGCTCAGATAACCGCCCTGTTCCGTGCAGGCTTTTTCGGAGTCTTTATATATTTCCAGTTCGCCTTTGTTCAGCAGCGTTTTCACGGCTGTATTGCTGTGGTTGTATGTATCCTGAAGCTGCGCTGCGCTGTAGAGCGTGCCGTTCAGAAAAACCATGGCGGGCCGGGAGCCGGCCACCATATAACCGGCTTCATCTGCAAGATGGCTTCCCACATTCCAGCGCAGCATAGTGCCGCGCTGTTCCGGGGCGGCGGCACCGGCATTGTATTCGTTTCCGCCATTGCGGAAAACCATGTTATTGAAACACTGGATATGAGGGAAAATCGTTCCCTTTGTATTATAATATTGAAAAAAGTCGTAGGCAAACAGGGGATGGGAGGCATCGTATTGCCTGTCTGCGAGCACTTTCAGAGAGTACGGGTAGTGTGTCATGGAGCCGTGGTCGCCGTCTACACACAAACCGATATTCTGACTGATGACATTGGTTCCGTCCGGTTCGAAAATATCCATATGTGCATCGCGTATCCATTCCGTTCCCCGCTGTTTGCAGTTTTGCTTTTTGAAACGATCCCAGTCTTCTGCCGTAGGGCCACAGTCTGCCATTGGATACAAAATGCCCCTTTCCGGGGAAAAGAGATCGTCGGGATCTGCAGTAATGGATACGATCAGGGCATTGACAGGCCAGACATCGATGTTTTTTCCAATAAAATAGGTGGCGGTGTAGGGACCTCCTGTGATCCGGCTCTGGCTGTCACAGACAACAGCCTTTATGGTAATGGCTTTGGCTGTCTGCTCCGCGTGAAAAGACAATGGTTCCTCATACAGCGGAGAGGTGGCATCGGGCGTACTGCCGTCCACTGTGTAACGGATTTGCATCTGTTTCAGATAGGATTCGGGAAGCGACAGTGCAACCTGAATATCATGCTCATAGAAACCGTTGTCCAGAGAAAAGGAAAAGGCATCGTCTACATTGGAGGTGCGCATTTTCGTCTGAAAGGGACTCTGGGTTGTGGAGAACAGTATCAGTAAACCGAACGAGAGTAATGTAATAAGAATTTTTTTATGTCTGATTATCATACAAGCCTGCTTTCTTTAATACAAAAATCTGGTTTGAGCGCTTTCCTCCTGTTTTTCGGTAAAATCAGATACCGGCTATGACAAAGGCAATCAGAATACCGAGTATTGCTCCGGCGAGAACCTGAAGAGGCGTATGTCCGACAAATTCTTTTAATTTATCTTCCATGCTGACCCCTTTTCCCATATGAGAAAAAAGTTCCATCATTTCATTTAGTACTTTTGCCTGGATGCCGGTCTCGCGTCGTACGCCGATGGCGTCATACATAACGACTATGGCAAAAAAGGCAGCGATTGCAAACTCGAAGCTGGCGCTGCCATATTGCAGACAGGTGGAAGTCGCAAGGGCACATACCGTGGACGAATGAGAGCTGGGCATACCGCCGCTTCCTACCATGCGCTCTGCGACAAAGCTTCGGGTCAGCGCTGTATGGATGATCGTCTTTAAGATTTGTGCTGTCAGCCAGCCTATCGCTGCGGAAAGAAATATTTCGTTGTTGGCAATTCCTCTGAAAAAATCCATTGTTTCCTCACAATCATTTGCATGGAGTGTAGTTTTCTGTTTACCGTATATCATTACAGTTTACTACCATTTTATGAGATATTCAAGTATTGTCATAATTTCCGGCCGCTTTGAACATGCTAATGGATACGACACTTGTCAAGTGACGGCATCTGCTGTTATACTACAATAAGGAAAAAGTTGGAAGCGAATACGTATTATAGATCAAAGGAGAAGACAGAATGAACAAGGTGGCATTGATTACAGGAATTACGGGGCAGGATGGCAGCTATCTGGCGGAGTTTCTGCTGGAAAGGGGATATGAGGTGCACGGTCTGATCCGCCGCCACAGCATTTCCAATACTGCGCGGATTGATCATCTGATCGCGTCGGATTATCATAAGATTAAATTTTTCCTGCATTTTGCCGATACGACGGATTCCAGCAATCTGATGCGTCTGATCGCAGAGATTCGGCCCACGGAAGTGTATAACCTGGCGGCGCAGTCTCATGTGGGGATTTCGTTCGAGGTGCCGGAATATACGGCGGAGGCAACGGGGACAAGTACATTAAAGCTGCTGGAAGCAATCCGGGTAAACGGCGGCTCCTGCCGTTATTATCAGGCTTCCACATCGGAATTATTCGGCGGTCTGCCTGAAACGGCGCCGCAGAGTGAAGAAACGCCTTTTTATCCCAAAAGTCCCTATGGCGTGGCCAAGTTGTATTCTTATTGGATTACGGTTAATTACAGGGAATCGTATAATCTGTATGCCTGCAACGGGATTTTGTTCAATCACGAGTCGCCGAGACGGGGCGAGAATTTTGTGACGCGGAAAATTACGCTTGCGATTGCCAATATCATTGCGGGAAAGCAGGAAAAGCTGTCTCTGGGCAATATGAACGCCAAACGCGACTGGGGATACGCGGGCGATTATGTGGAAGGCATGTGGCTGATGCTGCAGCAGGATAAACCGGGTGACTATGTGCTTGCGACAAATGAGACGCATACGGTCCGGGAGTTTGTGGAGGCAGCATTTGCGGAAGTGGGAATTCATATCGCCTGGAAGGGAGAGGGCATCCATGAAACCGGTGTGGATCCGGAAACCGGCAGGGTGCTGGTGGATGTAAATCCGGAATTTTACCGGCCCGCGGAAGTGGAATTTTTATGGGGAAATGCGTCGAAAGCGGAGAAAGAACTTGGCTGGAAACGGAAGGTGGATTTTCAGGCGCTGGTGGCGATGATGATGAACAGCGATCTGAAAGAAATTATCGGAATGGATTGCGAGACATATCGGGCGCAGCATGAGAAAAATGCATAAGATATACCGGTTTGCGACGAGAGCGCCGGGAGAGAAAGCAGGGAGATTATACATGGAAAAAAATGATAAAATTTACGTGGCGGGTCATCGTGGGCTTGTGGGAAGCGCGATTGTCCGCAGGCTGAAGAAGCAGGGATATGAGAATGTAATTGGCAGGACGCACCGGGAACTGGATTTGACCGATCAGGCGGCAGTACGGGCGTTCTTTGAGACAGAGCGGCCGGATATTGTCGTGTTAGCCGCTGCAAAGGTGGGCGGGATTAACGCCAATAACACTGCGCCGGCAGATTTCGCGTGGGACAATATGCAGATACAGTGCAATGTGATCAAATCCGCGCATGATTATCATGTCAGAAAGCTTCTGTTTCTGGGCAGCACATGCATTTATCCGAAGATGGCGCCGCAGCCCATACCGGAAGACGCGCTTCTGACCGGACCGCTGGAGGAGACAAACGAGGCGTATGCCATTGCGAAGATTGCCGGGATGGAGATGTGCCGTTTTTTTAAGAAGCAGTATGGAGATAATTTTATCAGTTGTATGCCGACCAATCTGTATGGACCTTACGACAACTATGAGCTGAACAGTTCGCATGTGATGCCGGCCATGATTCGGAAATTTCATGAAGCGAAAGTGAACGGCGATCCTTCGGTGGAACTCTGGGGAACGGGTACGCCGCTGCGGGAGTTTCTCTATGTGGACGATATGGCGGATGCCTGCATCTATCTGTTGGAGCATTATGACGGAGAACAGCATGTAAATATCGGTACGGGAAAAGAGATTACAATTCGGGAGCTGGCGGAGCTGGTGAAAAAGACAGTCGGTTATGAAGGCGAAATTGTCTGGAATCGGGATATGCCGGACGGTACGCCCCGAAAACTGACGGATGTGTCAAAGTTACACGGCGCAGGCTGGCATCATAAAGTGGAACTGGAAGAAGGAGTCAGACTGGCTTACGACTGGTTCTGGGAGCATACGGGCACGGCGAGACTATAGGATAACGTGTGTGAAGGGGCAAAAACACAGAGGATGGGTTTATGAAACGGTATGGGATTATTATGGCGGGCGGAAGCGGTACCCGGTTCTGGCCGTTGAGCAGGAAATGTCTGCCGAAGCAGTTTTTGAATCTGACAGGCAGAGACAAGCTGGTGAATGAAACGATGGACCGCCTGATTCCGGTGATCCGAAGGGAAGACATGTTTGTCGTGACGAATGCGGCATATGCGGAACTGACGCTTGCGACTGCTGCCGGTCGTCTTCGGCCCGATCATATTTTAGCGGAACCGGCGGCAAGAAATACGGCGGCCTGCATCGGGTATGCGGCGACGGAAATACTTCGGAAATATGGCGACGGCGTTATGGGAATCTTTGCTTCCGATCATTATATCCGGGATGAAGAGGGATTCCGCGGTGTGTTGGAGCAGGCGGTCCGGGAAGCGGAGCGGACCGACGCGCTTGTGACGATCGGCATAAAGCCCCGGTTTCCTGCGACGGGCTACGGTTATATCAGACGAAAAGACAGGGACAGTTCCGTGGTGGCGGAGTTCGTGGAAAAACCGGATCTTGAGACGGCACAGGCTTATCTGGAATCCGGGGCATACCTGTGGAACAGCGGTATGTTTGTCTGGAAGGCGTCTGTGATTATGGAACAGTTTCGCAGACTTTTGCCCGATATTTATGATTGCCTGCAGGAAATCGGTCAGGCAATGGGAACAGAGCGGGAACAGGAGACGATTGCCCGTGTCTATCCGCAGATACCAAAGATTTCCGTGGATTATGGCATTATGGAGCGGGCGGATAATGTAATTGTGCTGGAAGGCGATTTCGGCTGGAATGACGTGGGAAGCCTGGATGCACTGGAAACGTTGTATGCACCGGATGGGAACGGCAATACGCTGCATGGAGAAGTGCTTGCTTTGGATACGAGAAACTGCATCGGCTATGCAGGGAAAAAGCTGATTGCGCTGGACGGTGTGGAGAATCTGATTGTCGTGGAAACGGAAGACGTGGTGCTTGTCTGTGACAGAAGCAGAGCGCAGGACGTGAAGAAAATCGTAGATACACTGGAAGCGGAGGGAAAAGAGCGCTATTTATAAAAGGAGATAAGGATGATACGGTTTTTACTTTGCGTTACCGTACTCCCTGTGCTGCAGGGGCTTACATGGATCAGGCTGAAGAAAGAAAAGGAAACTGTCACGCTGTCGGAATGTTATGCGGCCGGTGTTCTGATTCTGTTCCTGTTTGGAGAGGCCGCTGCCTGTATTGTGATTAAAACGGCGGGGAATTTTTCAGGATATTGCCGTATCATAGGTGGGATGGCCGCGGCCGGCGGCCTGCTTTCTCTGTTCGTAAACCGGAAAACCGCGGCGGCTCTGTGGCGGCGCACAACGGAGATGCTGCGATGGAAACCCGGCGCGGAAAAGAGATGGAAACGACAGGCAATGGAATATGTTCTTTTGGTCTTTCTGATCGGAATACAGATCGCCGGTTATTTTCTGTTTGTGCCGGATACCGGGGCAGATACGATGACGGAAACCATATGGACTGCGGTTGCCACAGACACTGTTTTTCAGCGTAATCCGGTGACGGGCGGCCTGCTTGCCAATGGCATGTATCCGCTTTATAAACTGAATGCGTTTCCGCTGCTGTATGGAGCGTTATATCGTCTGTGCGGCATGCCAATGGCGGAATTTCTGTATCTGGCGATACCCGTCTGGATCATATTTTTGAATCTTGTCATCTGGTATGCGTGGAGCGGCGCGTTTTTTGAAGAACAGAAGGAAAAGAAAAACCTGTTTGTGATTTTTGCTTCCCTTTTGCTGATCATGGGAGACGGTGAAACACGTTCTTATGCATATGGCCTGCTGCACAATGGCTGGAGCGGTATTACGGCGGCCAGAGTAACGGCTCTTTTCTTTGGGGCGTACATAGTGTATCGGATGCTGACCAAAAAGGACTGGATTTATGGTATTACAGGGATTGTATTGTCTGTCGTCGGCCTGTTTTTTGCGCGGCCCATGCTCTGGCCGGTGGGCATCGCTTTTTCTTCCGGCGATACGGGCAGACGATGGGGGATGTTGCTGATTGCCGCCGTGGCCCTGTATCTTGTAAGGGAACGAACCGGGAAAAAATGGAAAAAACGGGAGATCGCTCTGCTGATTGCCTGTCTGCTGCTCAGCCTGATTTCCGGCAGTCCGTTCGCCGTGCTTGGAACGGCATATGCCATGACCGTAATATGGGGCGTGGCAGAAGAATGGAAAAAGGGTGTGCCGATGTTTGTCGGTTTTCTGATATTGATCTGTATGACCGGCACCGTGCTGCCGTTTCAGGCCGATATTCCGAGAAATGCGTATGTTTCTTCACAGGAACGGGAGATACAGGATAAAATTCTTTTTCTTGCGGAAAAATATAAAGGGGATGTTATGCTTGTGGCGCCGGAGACGGTTATGGAACGCGCGCGGTTGGAAAGCGGCCGCATCCTTTTGCCGTATGGCAAGGATCTCTGGCGGGACGGGTGTAATCGAGAGGTTAATTCCATTTACGGTTATGAAGAAAAAGCGCTGATTTTGTATGAACAAATGAAGGTCGATTATA
>CATLGN010000050.1 GCA_949935685.1 uncultured Lachnospiraceae bacterium
CGAAACGTGGCTGATCTGGAAGCTGACAAAGGGCAGGGTGCATGTCACCGATTATTCCAACGCGTCGCGTACGATGCTGTTTGACATCCGGGAACTGCGTTGGGACCCGGAGATTTTGCGGGAACTGGATATTCCGGCCTGCATGCTGCCGGAAGTGAAACCGTCGAGCTGTATTTACGGGGAGGCGGACGCCGCTTTCTTCGGCGGGACCATTCCGATCGCGGGAGCGGCCGGCGACCAGCAGGCGGCGCTGTTCGGTCAGACGTGTTTCTCCGCGGGAGAGGCAAAAAATACGTACGGCACGGGATGCTTCCTTCTGATGAATACCGGGGAAAAGCCGGTATACTCGCGAAACGGGCTTGTTACGACCATTGCCTGGGGGCTGGGCGATACCGTAAACTATGCGCTGGAAGGTTCGGTTTTTTCCGCGGGGGCGGCGGTGCAATGGTTGCGGGATGAGATGCGGCTGATTGATTCCGCGGCCGATTCCGAATATATGGCCTCCCGCGTGCCGGATACGAACGGCTGCTATGTCGTTCCGGCCTTTACCGGTCTGGGAGCGCCCCATTGGGATCCGTATGCCCGGGGGACGATCGTGGGCATTACCCGGGGCGTCAACAAGTATCATGTCGTCCGCGCCACGCTGGAGTCGCTTGCCTTTCAGGTCGATGATGTGGCAGCGGCGATGGCAGCGGACTCCGGTATCGCCATAAAGTCGCTGAAAGTGGACGGCGGCGCCTGCGCCAACAATTTCCTGATGCAGTTTCAGGCCGACATCAGCAATGTACCGGTCAACAGACCCGTATGTGTGGAGACGACCGCCATGGGCGCGGCGTATCTGGCCGGTCTTGCCGTCGGATACTGGAAAAGCAGGGAAGAAGTAATACGGAATTGGCAGACAGACAGGATATTTATGCCCGGTATGGAAGACGCGCAGAGAAAGGCGGCGGCCGCCGGCTGGAACAGAGCCGTGCGGTGTGCGTACGGATGGGCGAAAGAACAATGAAAACGGGAGAACAGATCATGTATGACGTATGTATCATCGGCGCCGGCGTTACGGGATGTGCGATCGCAAGAGAACTGTCCCGCTATCGGGCCAGTGTCTGTGTCGTGGAACGGTGCGAAGATGTGTGCTGCGGCACCTCCAAAGCAAACAGCGCCATTGTGCATGCAGGGTATGATGCGGCCAATGGTTCTCTCATGGCGCGGTTGAATGTTAAAGGGAATGCGATGATGGGAGCGTTGGCACAGGAACTGGATTTCCCCTTTCTCCGCAATGGCTCTCTTGTCACCTGCCTGCGGGAAGCGGATATTCCCGGGCTGGAGGCGCTGCTTGACCGGGGGAGAAAAAATGGCGTGACAGGTCTGCGGATTCTCTCCCGGGAGGAGGCACATGCCGTGGAACCAAATCTTTCCGATGCGGTGGCGGCGGCGCTGTATGCGCCTTCGGGCGGAATCGTATGTCCCTTTCTGCTGACAATTGCGCTGGCAGAAAACGCTGCTGTGAACGGTGTGACATTTCGCTTTGACACCAATGTGAAGGAAATTCGCAGGGAAAACGGACAATATATTCTGGAGACGGGACAGGGACAGATCAAAAGCCGGCTTGTCGTCAACGCGGCCGGCGTATATGCGGATGTTTTTCACAATATGGTCAGCGAAGACAAGATTCACATAACGCCCAGACGGGGCGAATACTGTCTGCTGGACCGGAGCGCCGGCGGGCATGTGCGGCATACGATATTTACGCTGCCGACGGAGCGGGGAAAGGGCGTGCTTGTAACCCCGACCGTTCATGGCAATCTGCTCACAGGGCCTACGGCGACGGATATAACGGACCGGGAAGGCACCGATACGACGCGCGCCGGTCTGGATGAAGTGATGGAGAAAGCGGCGCAGGCCGTGCGGGACATTCCTTTTCGCGAGACGATTACCTCTTTTTCGGGGCTGCGCGCCCATGAGGACGGGCATGATTTTATCATTGGGGAACCGGCGGATGCGCCGGGCTTTTTCGATGCGGCGGGTATCGAATCGCCGGGGCTTACGGCGGCGCCGGCCATCGGTGTGATGGTGGCGGATTTGCTGCGTGACCGGCTGCGGCTGCAGAAAAACGATTCGTTTCGGGCGCGGCGCAAAGGAATTCTGCGGCCTGCCGATCTGTGTGTGGAAGACCGAAATGAGCTGATTCGGAAACATCCTGCCTATGGTACGATTGTCTGCCGCTGTGAGTCGGTCACGGAAGGGGAGATTATCGACGCCATTCGCCGGCCGGTCGGCGCCAGATCGCTGGACGGTGTGAAGCGGCGGACGCGGGCGGGCATGGGAAGATGCCAGTCGGACTTTTGCAGTCCCAGAGTAATGGAAATCCTGGCGCGGGAGTTGGGGATACCGATGGAAGCCGTCACAAAATGCGGCGGCGCATCGCGCGTTGTGGGAAAGCGTATGGAAAAAGGCGGGCAGGAGGGGACGGCATCGTGAAAGCGTATGATTATGACATTGTGGTGATCGGCGGCGGCCCTGCCGGGCTGGCCGCGGCTGTGGCGGCGCGGGATGCGGGAGCGGGCGATATTCTCATACTCGAACGGGACCGGGAGCCGGGCGGCATTCTGAATCAATGCATTCACAACGGATTCGGACTGCATACATTCCGGGAAGAACTGACCGGGCCGGAATATGCGGCGCGGTTTATCGCGATGGTCAGAGAACGGCACATTACATGTTTGACAGAGACAATGGTAACGGACATTGACCGTGACAAAACCGTGACGGCCGTGAACCGGACGCAGGGTGTGTTTCGGATTCGGGCGTGCGCGGTCGTGCTTGCTATGGGATGCCGGGAACGGGCCAGAGGCGCGCTGCATATTCCGGGGTATCGCCCCGCCGGTATTTTCTCCGCGGGTACGGCGCAGCGGCTTGTCAATATGGAGGGGTATCTGCCGGGCCGGGAAGTGGTGATTCTTGGTTCGGGCGATATTGGCCTGATTATGGCGCGTCGCATGACACTGGAAGGGGCAAAGGTAAAGGTTGTTGCAGAATTGCTGCCCTATTCCGGCGGGCTGAAGCGCAATATCGTGCAGTGTCTGGATGACTTCGGGATTCCCCTGAAACTCAGCCATACGGTCGTCGCCATCCGGGGCAGAGAGCGGGTGGAGGGCGTTACCCTGGCGCAGGTTGACGCGGCGGGGAAGCCGGTTCCGGGAACGGAAGAAGACTATGCGTGCGATACGCTTTTACTTTCCGTGGGCCTGATACCGGAAAATGAGCTTACCCGCGGCATGGGCGTGGAAATGGACGCCGTGACAGCCGGTCCGGCCGTCAACGAAAGTCTGGAAACGAATCTTCCCGGCGTGTTCGCCTGCGGCAATGTCCTGCATGTCCATGATCTGGTCGATTATGTATCCGAGGAAGCCGCCTGCGCGGGCAGAAATGCAGCCATATTTGCGGAAAAGAGACGGATTGGGGAGATTGCGGACAGCGGGCCGCAGGGCGTTGCTTCCGGGTGTGAACCGGAGACTGTCCTTGTGCCCGGTCCGGGCGTGCGGTATACCGTTCCGCAGCGTATTCGGACAGAGCGAATGGGCGAACGCCTGACTGTTCGTTTTCGGGCAGGCGCGGTATATCGGGACGCTTATATCGGCGTATATTGTAATGAGGAGCGCGTGATTCACCGCCGGAAACCGGTGATCGCACCGGGGGAGATGGAAACGATCATTCTGGAGAAGCGTTTGCTTACCGCATATTCGAATCTGCAGCAGATTACCATAACGATCGAGGAGGCGTAACACCTATGGAAAAGAAGGAGCTTACCTGCATCGGCTGTCCGATTGGCTGTACTGTCACCGTGACAATGCGCGGCGGAAGCATCACCGGCATCACCGGCAATACCTGTCCGCGCGGCAGGCGCTATGCCGAAAAAGAAGTGACGAGCCCGACGCGGGTTGTGACGTCCACAGTCTGCGTAAAGGGCGGCGACCGGGCGCTTGTTTCCGTTAAGACGGCGCAGGATATTCCCAAAGATACAATATTTGCCTGTATGCGGGCGATCAACGGTATTGTGGCGGAGGCGCCGGTGCAGATCGGGGATGTGCTTCTGGAAAATGTGGCGGGAACGGGGACGGCGGTCGTGGCGACCGGAGCGGTACGGCGCAGGCGGGACTGATTTATGAGAAGATCCGGGGAAAACAGGGAGAGATTCCCGGTTATTCCCCTGTCGTTTCTCTTCGGATCAGCACCGGCGGCACGACCCTGTGGATCGGCTCTTTCAGAGGAGCCGGTCTTCTTTTTTTGCGTTCGTTCATCAATTCCACAAGCAGGCTGACCGTCTCATGGGCGATCTTGTCAATCTGCTGCCCAACCGTGCTGATGGGGATAACGGCCTGTGTTGCGATCGGAGAGTTGTCAAATCCCACGATCAGATAATCGTCCGGGAGCGTTCCGTATTTTCTTACGAGCAGATTCAGAAGGACATTGGCATGGGTGTCATTCGATACAAAAAGTCCCTTTTTCAGTCCTTTGTAGTCTGCCTCCAGCTCATCGAGTATTTCCTGCAGATATTTCTGGGTCAGCGCATATGTGCTTTCAAACGGTTTGTACAGGATTCTGTGCTGCAGGTTTTTTTCCTGACAGGTGTCCAGAAATCCGCGGATACGGCCGTAAGCCGGGAGATTGGAGCGCACGGGAGAATTGGTGTGGATCAGGATGTCACAACCCTGTTCCGCCAGCAGGCTGGTGGCCTGTACAGCGCCGAGATAGTTGTCCGTATTGACGCTGCATACATGTTCGTCTTCCCGCTCGATGGTGACGATGGGAAGCTGAAGCTGCGCCAGTTCCAGAGACGGAATGGTATAGCTCAGGATAATCAGACCTTCTATTTTATACGCGAGCAGTTCTTTGATATAACGCCGCTCGATCTCTTCCTGTTCATCGCCGACGAAAACGAGAAATTTATAGCCGAATGTTTCGTATGTCAGGAGAATCTGATTCAACATTTCGGAATAATAATCGTTAAAGAGGTTGGGGATGACAATTCCGATAAATTCTGTCTTGCCGTTGGCAAGAATTTTTGCCACTTTGTTTTCCTTATAGTCCAATTCTTCCAGCGCATTGGATATGATTTCCTGATTTTCCAGCGTCAGGGAATCCGGATCGTTAAAGAATCGCGAGATTGTTGTTTTGGAAAATTTCGTAAATCTCGCGATGTCGTCAAATGTTACATTTTTTTTCTTACCCATACTGCTTAAATCCTTTTACTTCTTTGATAATACTGTGATAATACTATATTTTTCTCAATTATAGCAGAATACTGCAAAAAATTCAACAAGTTACCCATTGGGAAGGGGTTACGTAACCGGTTTTGTAGAGGATGCATAAGGGAAAATGGCATAAATTGTGCAGATTTAATAAAATTGTAATTGACTGTTGACGAGCAAAGATGCAATATGCTACGATAAATCCAGAAAGTAACCGGTTACTTAACTGGTTATGTATTAAGAGAAGAAAAATAAAATATAAAAGGAGGAGGAAAATTGCATGAAAAGAAAAGTTTCGGGAAAGGGCATTGCTCTGGCACTGACGACGGCGCTTCTGGCGGGTTCGCTGACCGGATGCACGTTTGGATTTGCGAGCGACCCTGACGATCCCAACGAAGTGGTGGAAGAGATTCCGATTGATACGTCGGTGGATACCTTCCAGTATGACGGCTCTCTGAGCGGAACGAGCATTACGCTGCTGAATTCCAAAGCGGAGATTCAGGTGGCGCTGGAAAAGATGAGCGCCGCGTATGAAGAAAAATCGGGTGTGCATGTGGAGATTATGCCGGTGACAGACGGTGATTCCCCGTACACAAAGGTAGTCAGCCTGTATAATTCGGGCAATCCGCCGACGCTGGCGATTCTGGATACGACAGATGTGATCGCGCTTGCCGCGGAGAAGGCGCAGGATCTGAGCGGCGAACCGTGGGTGGCCGAAGCGGAAGGCTATGTGACGGAAATTGACGGCAAGGTGTATTGTTTCCCGCTGTGTATTGAGGGAAGGGGCATTATTTATAACAAAGCGGTGATTGAGGGCGCGCTTGGACGGACATTTGATCCCGCTTCCATCAAGACACAGACGGACTTTGTAAATCTTCTGGAAGAGCTGAAAGCGGCAGGCATCCGCAGGCCGGTTTCCATGGCAAAGGAAGACTGGTCGCTCGGGGCGCATCATCTGCAGTATATCTATGAGCTGTATGACGGGACGACGCCGGGGGCACAGGAGAAAGTGGAGGAGATTAAGGCGGGGACGCTGGATCTGAACAGCTATGACAGACTGCACGATTTCCTGAATATGTTTGACATCCTGAAGGCCTATAATGTAGCGCAGGGCGATCCGCTGGGAGCGGACTATGACGAAATGGCGATTGACCTGGCGGACGGGAAAACGGCGTTCTGGTTTAACGGAAACTGGGCGTGGCCGAACCTGGCGGAGGCCGGAGCAAAGGCAACGGATGAATATGGATTCCTTCCTTATTTCATGAATGACGATGAAACGGATTTTGCCAATCAGAAAATACAGGCTTCGCCGTCCAAGCAGATCATGCTTGACCGGATCGT
Source organism: uncultured Lachnospiraceae bacterium (assembly GCA_949935685.1). Classification (GTDB taxonomy): domain Bacteria; phylum Bacillota; class Clostridia; order Lachnospirales; family Lachnospiraceae; genus VSOB01. Next base: position 6,591 of record CATLGN010000050.1, read on the forward strand.
GGCGGACGAGAAGCAGCAGGCGGCGGCAAAGGAATTTTTGAACTGGATTGTATTCAGCGAGATTGGCCAGCAGATGCTTGTCAAGACCTGCAATGTGATTCCGCCGTTCCAGAATAATCCGTATGAGCCGACCGATCCGTTGAGCGCGGATATTTATGAAAAGGTACATAACGATCAGGCGTTTAACGCTTCCGTTATCGTTCCCAACGATCACTGGGCCGTACTGGGCGCGGCGATGCAGAAGTATCTGGCGGACCGGAGCGGCAAGGAAGAACTGATCGATTCCATTGGCGATTATTGGGCACAGCAGAAATAGATTCGGAAAGGAGAGAATGGAAATGAAATCAACCAAACGTGTGAAAGATTTCTGTATGTTTGGACTGCCGGGCATGATCTGCTTCTTTGCAGTTGTCATTATCCCGTTTGTCTATGGCGTTTATCTGACGCTGACAGACTGGGACGGCGTTGCGGAAACCAAGAATTTTATCGGACTTCGGAATTTCGGAGGCGTTATACAGGACGGTCAGTTCTGGACATCGCTGATTCTGACATTTGAATATGTGATTGTAGTCGTTTTGCTTGTCAATGTTCTGGCATTTGCCATCGCCTATCTTCTCACAAGAGGGATTAAGGGGCAGAACTTCTTCCGGGCCGGTTTCTTTACGCCTAATCTGATCGGCGGTATCGTACTCGGTTACATATGGCAGTTTGTATTTTCCAGAGCGTTTGTAAATATCGGGGAGTCCACGGGATGGGGGCTGTTTGAGATTTCCTGGCTGTCCACGCCGGGAAAGGCGTTTGCGGCGCTGGTGCTTGTGACGGTATGGCAGCTTTCCGGCTATATGATTCTGATCTATATTGCGGGCTTTATGGGGCTGAGCGAGGATGTGATGGAAGCGGCCAGCATCGACGGGGCTTCCGGCTGGAAACAGATGGTGTATATCATTATGCCGCTGATGATGTCTTCCATTACGATCTGTCTGTTCCTCACCTTATCCCGTGCGTTTATGGTATACGATGTGAACCTTTCCCTGACGGCAGGAGGTCCTTACGGCACAACGCAGATGGCGGCAATGCATGTGTATGAGAAAGCGTTTACGTCGAGACAGTACGGCCTTGGGCAGGCGGAAGCGTTTATTCTCTTTATCGTAGTGGCATGTATCAGCGGCCTGCAGGTATACTTTACAAAGAAACAGGAGGTGGAAGCATAATGAAGCAGACGACGATTGGCGGAAATAAAAGAAAGCTGATGAACGGGCTGGCAGTCGCATTACTGGTTGTGATCTTTATCGCTTATATGTTCCCGTTCCTTATGGTAGTGATCAATTCCCTGAAACAGAAGCGGGATATTATCAAAAGTCCCTTTTCCTGGCTCTTTACGATCAAGGGTCTGTCCTTTGACAATTTTGTCAAGGCCTTTACCCAGATGGATTTTCTGAATGCCTTTAAAAATTCGCTGTTTGTAACGGTCAGCGCAACGGTGCTGGTAACGCTGCTGGCGGCTATGCTGGCATACTATATCGTACGCAACAAAAATAAGCTTTCCGATCTGACGTTCGCCCTGATGGTGGCATCCATGATTATCCCGTTTCAGGCGATTATGATCCCGCTTGTCAGCATTTACGGCAGTTCGCTGCATGTGCTCAATCACAGGCTGACGCTGATTTTCATGCATACCGGATTTTCGATGGCGATGTCGGTGTTTATGTTTCACGGTTTTATCAAGGGAAATATCCCGATCGCGCTGGAAGAGGCGAGCTGCATTGACGGCTGTACCCATGCACAGACCTTTTTCCTGATTGTATTCCCGCTGTTAAAGCCCATTATTTCGACGATGGTTATTCTGAATTCGATGGCGTTCTGGAATGACTTCCTGCTGCCGTCGCTTGTCCTGAGCGATAAAGCGCTGCTTACGCTGCCGCTGTCCACCTACAGCTTTTACGGGACATATTCCGCCGATTACGGTACAATTATGGCCGGCCTGTTGCTGTGCGTGATTCCGATTCTGATTCTGTATGTGATTTTGCAGAAACAGATTATCGGCGGCGTTGTTGCGGGGGCGGTAAAATAAAATTTTACAGGCAACATCCATGGGGAGTTTTTCAGGGAG
>CATLGN010000051.1 GCA_949935685.1 uncultured Lachnospiraceae bacterium
CGCTAAAATGTCCCGCCCGACATGTCATTTATCGCTGTGCGTGTAGGGAGTGGATTGTTTTGATATTAGTATCATTGTAACTACTTTGGTAGTCTGGTCTCCCTCTGCGTGGAGGGAGTGGATTGAAATAGCTTTGACAAATGGTCAGAGGCCGGACAAGGTATGTCTCCCTCTGCGTGGAGGGAGTGGATTGAAATACTCTTGGTTCTGACACAGACAAATATTCCCAAAGTCTCCCTCTGCGTGGAGGGAGTGGATTGAAATTCTACGAAATCACTTAATTGCCGCATGTATGCAGTCTCCCTCTGCGCGGCGTGAGCGGATTGAAACGGTCATGAGGACAACAGAAAAGGAGCAGGTATTCCCATGCGAATTATAATTTCCCCCGCAAAAAAAATGAAACAAAGCGATGATCTGGCGGCAGATATGGAAATGCCTGCGCTGATCAGTGATGCAGAGAAAATTATGCAGTGGATGCAGCAGTTATCGTATTCGGAGGCAAAAATACTCTGGAATTGCAATGACCGGATTGCCGAAGAAAACTTTAACCGACTGCGGATTATGAATTTGCGTGGGAGTCTTACACCTGCCATTGTTGCTTTTGATGGGATTCAGTACCGGTATATGGCGCCGGCAGTCTTTGAAGATTCGATGCTGGCTTATGTGCAGGAGCACTTGCGGATTCTCTCGGGGTTTTACGGCGTATTGCGGCCAATGGATGGTGTGACGCCGTATCGGCTGGAAATGCAGGCCAGGGCCCGGATAGGGGATGCGAAAGATCTCTTTGATTTCTGGGGCAGCAGGATTTATGATACCGTGATGGATGACAGCCGTTTGATTATAAATCTTGCTTCCCGGGAATACAGCGTGTGTGTGGAACGCTATCTTCAGCCAGGCGATACGCTTATCACTTGCATATTTGGTGAAATGTCAAACGGAAGGGTAAGGCAGAAGGGCACGCATGCGAAAATGGCGAGAGGGGAGATGGTGCGGTTTATGGCGGAAAACCGGATAGAGAGGCCGGAAGAAATGCGGCAGTTTCATCGTCTGGGATATGGATTTTGTGCGGGGCTGTCCACTGAGACATCGTATGTTTTTGTACGTCAATAATGGAAATGATTTCGGAACGCTGACGAGAGTTGTGCGTTCTTTTTTTTAAATTTTTCTAAAACCTGATACAAAAGGGCGGGCAGTGTGATATACTGTATGTCAGTATAAGGAGAATATGAATGGACAATTTACAGAAAATAGTGCTTTTAATCGATGCGGATAATACCCGGCTGGTAAAGCTGGAGGCTGTGATACAGGAAATTTCCACCCACGGCCGGATTGTTGTAAAACGGGCGTACGGAAATTGGAAAAAGGATGCGCTGAAGCATTGGGAAAATGAACTGAAGCGCCTTGCGATCAAGGCGGAGCAGCAGTTTGACTATGTTTCCGGGAAAAATGCCACGGATATGGCTTTGGTAATCGATACGCTGGATTTATTGCACAGCAACCTTTATGATGCGTTTGCCATCGTAGCCAGTGACAGTGATTATACGCCGCTGGCGATCCGTTTGCATGAGTCGGGTGTTTATGTGATCGGCGTCGGAGAGAAGAAAACGCCGAAAGCGTTCCGCAATGCCTGTGATGAATTTGTTTTTTTGGAGAATCTGGAAAAGGGAGCGGGTGAGAAGCCCGCGGCTCCCAAAAATAAGGCAAAGGAGCCAAGTAAAGAGAAAGTGACGGTTCCCGAAGCGCCGGAAGAAAATGAAGATTCTATGGATGGCTTTGAGGAAATCCATAATCTTTTGAAGATTGCGTCCGACAAATATCAGGATGACGACGGTTATGTGAATATCAGTTCGGCCGGAACTTTTATCAAAAGGGCAAAACCGGATTTCGATTCCCGTACCTACGGTTTTCTGAAACTGCCACAGCTTCTGGAGGCGTTTCCCGATAAATATGAAATCAAACGTTATCCGGGAAAGGGCACGGTGACAATTATCGCGTATAAATGCCTGTAGAGGCAGGAGGAGGTATCTATTATGAAATGTTACAGAGTGGGGCTTCTCGCAGATGTGGAAGCGTATGAAGTGGGAAAGGGTATGGAAGACGGATTTGAACCGTATCACAATGTTGTCATGCATGGATGGATTATTGTGGATTCACTGGTAAAGGTGACAAGAGAAGATGGTGTGGTGGTATGTCCTTATATCAAACACCGCAGAGGGCGGACATTTATCAATGAAGGGGATTATATCATTGTCGAGGAGGACGGCAGTAAACATGCCTGCGGCAGTGATAAAATATACAAACGGTATCATAAGGTGGAGGAGTAGACTTCTGCAGAAAGAAAGAACAAAAGGATTCGCTATTGTACAGCGAATCCTTTTGCTTTCAGATGATTTTCCACTTCAAAAATATCTTCCGTATGCAGGATAATTACGGGCATTCCGGTATCTCTGTTAAAGCACAGATACGTATAGTCCACGTTGATATTGCCGTCCAGAAGTTCCAGCAGCAGATGATTCAGACTGCCCACTTCATCCGCCATCTCCACGCCGATAATATGCGTTGATTTGCACAGATAGCCGCTTGCCTCCAATATTTGGATCGTCTTTTCCGTGTCGGAAACTATCATGCGCACGACGCCGTATTCGGTGCTGTCATTGGTGACAGAACCGAGTATATTAATATTTTCTTTCTGCAAAAGGGATGTAATATCCTGAAAAGTCCCTTTTTTGTTCTCTGCATAAATGGATACCTGTTTTAACATGTCGTTCCCCTCTCTGCGTATTTATACTTTATCTATATTTATAACACAAATTTGGTGATTGGTCATCTTTTTTCTGTTCTTGCAGGCACGACAAACGCATGAATGAACAAATTATGAACATAGCATAAAGGATAGAAACGCAAAAAGTCTTGACAAGACTTCTTTTCCGGCAGGTGCACAACGTTCCAGCCGTACACCTTGCGGAGGGCATTAGCAGTTCTTACCGCTGTGCGACAACCCGCAATTTTCGGACAGGGACGTCCGAAAAAGTCCGACCTGCGCCCGGATGGCTCATAGAGGACGGTTGCACGTCTGCCGGTATCCGCCGCCACAGCGGTTAGAACCGCTTATGCCTGTAGCCCGGTGTACGGCTGGAACGTTGTGCATCTGCCGGAATGATACTATACTGCATTGCAGACTTTTTCCGCCTCTATCCCGCTTAGTTTACGAAATGTTCATAGTTTGTTCATTCATGCGTTTGTCGTGGTTCTTGCAAACAGTCTGCCATTGGTGTATAAAAGAGTGAGGCATTATCCGGGAGCGGTCCGGGTATGACAGGAAAAAATGTGAGGTATGATATGGACTTTTTTTATGTATTTGGCAAAATGGCGGAACTCTTTCTGATAATTATTATTGGATATGTCTGTTGTAAATGCGGCGCTTTCGGGAAAGAGGCGCGGCTGCATGTGACACGGCTTGTACTGCATGTGGCCATTCCCGGCGTGACGCTTGCCTCCGTGCTGACACAGGACGACCTGCCGGGGGCGGCGGAGATTCTGGGGCTGCTGGCGGTGGCATTTTCCAGTTATCTGATTCTGATCGGAGCGGCGTATATTGTGCCAAAACTTTTGCGGGTACAGGGCGCGGAAGTGGGAATCTACCGGTTTATGGTGGCTTTTGCGAATGTAGGGTTTATCGGGTATCCGGTAACACAGGCGATATTTGGGGACCGGGCGGTTTTTTACACCTGTGTGTTCAATCTGCCGTTTAATTTTCTGGCTTTTTCCGTCGGCGTGATTTTTATTCAGAAAAGCGCGGCGGCAGGCAGTGCGCAGGAGGGGGCGGCAAAATCTGCCGTTACGTATAAGACATTTCTGACGCCCTGTCTGATTTCGTCGGTATTGGCGATTATACTGGCGCTGACCGGTTTGAAAGGACCGGCGTTCATAGGGGATACCTGCACCATATTGGGAAATATTACGACGCCGGCAGCGCTTCTGGTCATCGGTTCTTCCCTCGCGGAAATGCCGGTAAAGGAGATGTTCAGCAACGGCAAAGTATACGTTTTTGCCCTGTTTCGCCTGCTGATACTGCCCCTTGCCGTATATTTTATTTACCGGGGATTTGTGCGGGACCCCCTGCTTTTGGGAGAATGCGTCATTATTTCCGCGATGCCGGTTGCGACGAATGGAACGATGCTCTGTCTGCAGTATAAGGCTGACGAGAAACTGATGGCGCAGGGAACTTTTATCACGACGCTGGCTTCTCTTGTGACGATTCCAATGCTGGCCATGCTGTTCACATAATATTGCAGGCATAAACCGGCGCTTCCCATAATATAGTTCCTGTAATAACAGTGACAGGACCGGAATGATGTCAGAGATTTTGAAAAGAGCGGATGCATTGGTATGGGGGCCCGGAATGCTGGCCTTTCTGTTGGGGACCGGGCTGTTTTTGCTTATCCGCATGCGGTTTCTGCCGCTTCGCAATCTGCGCTATGCTTTGCGGTGCGTAAAGGGGAGCGGTGCAGGGAGCGGCCGCAGGGGGGAGATTTCCCCGGCTTCGTCGCTGGCCACGGAGCTGGCGGCTACGATTGGCACCGGCAATATTGTGGGCGTGGCGACAGCCATGGTACTGGGCGGACCGGGGGCGCTGCTGTGGATGATTTTGGCGGCTTTTGCGGGGCTTTCCACCAAATTTGCGGAGAGTATGCTCTCGGTAAAATACAGGGCAAAAGACGAGGCGGGACGTTTTGTGGGCGGCCCGATGTATACGCTGCGCCGGGCTTTTCCGTCTGCGCGTCTGGGAAATGCGCTGGGCAGTCTGTTTGCCATATTTGCCGTATTGGCTTCTTTTGGGATGGGCAATATGACACAGTCCAATTCCATTGCTTCTTCCTTTCGGGAGACATTTGGGATTTCGGAAGCGAAAACGGGACTTATCGTGACCATACTGGTTATTTTGACGATTCTTGGCGGTATCCGCTCGATTTCCAGGCTTTCATTGTATCTGGTGCCGGCGATGGCGCTGTTTTATATCGCGGGGGCGGCTGCGGTTATTTTTCTGCATCTGCCGCAGCTTCCGGGCGGAATTGTACAGATCGTGCAAATGGCATTCTCCGGGGAAGCGATGGCCGGCGGCGTGGGAGGCAGTCTTATGGCTTCGATGCAGGATGCCATGCGATGGGGCGTTTCGCGGGGCGTTTTTTCCAATGAGGCAGGACTGGGAGCGGGCGGCATCACGGCGGCTGCCGCAGATACAGACAGTCCGGTGCGGCAGGGATATATCAGTATGACCGGTGTTTTTTTTGATACGATTGTGATCTGTTCTCTGACGGGTCTTGCGCTGGCAGCCTCCGGCGCACTGGGAATGCGGGATGAAAAGGGGGAACTGCTGACCGGCGCGGCGCTCACGATTGCCGCATTTTCGACCGTATTCGGAAAACTGGGCGGTTGTTTTGTCAGCGTAGCCATTGCTTTTTTTGCTTTCGCCACGATTATTGCCTGGGAGTATCAGGGAGAGTGCGCCTTCGGATTTCTTGTAAAAAAGAAGGGGTACTGCCTCTGCTACCGTTTTCTCTATGGTCTGCTGACTTTTGCGGGCGCAGTCTGTACGCTGGAAGCGGTATGGGACTTTTCGGATATTATGAACGGCCTGATGGCGCTGCCCAATCTCTTGTGTGTGCTTGCATTGTCCGGCACGGTATGCCGGGAAATGAACCGCTATGAAAATGAGAAGAAAAAGCGGCAGGGGTTGTGCAAAATGGATAAAAGAAAATGCATATTTGATAAAGAGTCATAAAAAATGACCAGCAAATACCGCCTTTCCATTGACTTTACCCGGGAAAAGTGTATAATGAATAATGTCGAAACGTGAGAAAGTTGGAAGGTGGGATGAAATTTGAACGCAGGGACGATAGAAAAAGGGACAAAAGGGTTCCGCAGTCTGACAGCCATGCTGATCACGATCATTTTTATAATGATCACCATTCCGGCGGTTTGTCTGGGCGGACTTGGAATTTATTTTCTGAATCAGTCAATGGAGACGTCTGCGCGGCAGTATGAGGAGGCCATGACGGAAGGCTATCATATGGAAATCAAATCGCAGGTGCAGGCGGCGCTGGCAGCGGTACAGAGGTACTATGACATGAGCCAGAACGGCGAATTGACAGAGGAAGAAGCAAAGGAGCTGGCGAAAGAAGCCGTCCGCAGTATGCGTTACCGTGACGATGCTTCGGGATACATATGGATTGACGGTGTGGACTATACGCTTGTCATGCATCCGATCCTGTCGGAGCAGGAAGGGGATAACCGTTATGATATGACAGATCAGAACGGCGTTAAGGTGACACAGAATGTCGTGGCGACCGCACAGGCCGGCGGCGGATACAATTCTTTTTATTTTACGAAATCCGACGGGGTGACGGTTGCGCCCAAGGTGGCATACTCCGAATTGTTTGAGCCATGGGGATGGGCCATTGCCACCGGCAATTATGTAGATGATATGGAAGCGCAGATTGCCGGCGCAAAAGATGAGATTCATACGCATTTCAGACAGATGCTGATGGTATATGGCATTACGGCCGTTGTTGTTCTGGCAGCCGCGCTGGCAGTTGCCGCAGTCGGCGGCATCCGCATTACAGGCGGTATTAAGAAAGTGGAGGTCAACCTCCGGCAGGCTGCCACCGGAGATATGCGTTTTCAGGTTGACGCCAATCTGCTGAGACGCGCGGACGAAATCGGAGCGATGGCGCGTTCGCTGGAGGCGGTCAGGAGAGCGCTTACCAGTATGCTGGGCAGCGTCGTGGAAACCGGAAACGAACTCAATCACAGCAGCGAACGGTTTAGCGAGAAGTTTGAAAATATTTCTGACAGTATTAAAAATGTCAATAAGGCGATTGAGGAACTGGCGGAGGGCGCTACCAATCAGGCCAATGAAACGGAAACCGTCAACGACAAGATTGTGGAACTTGGCGGCGTTATCGAAGTGGAGCGAAACGGCGTATACAGACTGGAAGAATCCGTGGGCGCTATGATGAAATATTCGTCGAATGCATCGGAGCGGATCAAAGAACTGGATCAGATCACGGATGTTACAATAGACGCGATTCAGGTCGTATCGGAGCAGACGGGTAAAAATAACGAATCGGCCGCGAATATCAATAAAGCTGTGGAGATTATCAAAGGACTGGCTGCACAGACCAATCTGTTGTCACTCAATGCCAGCATCGAGGCGGCGAGAGCCGGGGAAGCCGGCAGAGGCTTTGCCGTTGTGGCGGAAGAGATCAGAAACCTTTCGGAAGAGTCTTCCGGCAGCGCGCAGGAGATCGAAAGCATTGTCAGGGAGCTGACAAGTAATGTGGAGATTTCGGTTAATAAAATGCAGGAAGTGACTTCCAATGTACGGGAGCAGCGCAGACAGCTTGACGAGACAGGAACGGCCTTCCGGAACCTGTACAATGAAATCAGTTCGGTGGAGACGGTATCCAAGGAGATTGGCGCGCAGACGGAGAAACTGGATACACTGAAACAGATTGTCACGGACTCGGTGAATAATCTGGCAAGTGTGGTAGAGGAAAATGCGGCTTCCACGGAAGAAACGAGTGCAAGCATGGCGCTTCTGTCACAGACGATCGGAGAATGCACGGAAGATACGCTGCTGCTTGTGGAATTGAGCCAGCGGCAGCATGAAGAGACGGAAAAATTCAAGTTATAGTCTGATATATGCCGCCTCCCGGCAGGGGGGATACAGAGCCGGAGGCGGCAGAGGTGGTCAAAGAACCCGTATATGGCGGCAGTCCGTATGCGGGTTTTATCATACGGGAAACCCTGTATGACAGGAAATCAGAATTTATTCACATTTGCGGATACAGGGATTTTTGCAGTCGCATTCTGTTTCGGATACGCCGCCGCATTGAATCTTTGTTTTGTCTATGGTGACGGATGCTCCAAAATGCAGAGGCAGCTTGACACAGATTTTCTGTGTTATGGTAAACTCGCATACCTGCCCTACTTCTCCCAGGCAGGCGTCGCCGGAGGTAATGATGGGAGAGCCGCAGCAGACTGTCGTACATGGTCCCGCCTTGGCAAAGGGCACTACTTTTACAGGGACGCTTACCAGATCGGACTGGTAAAATACATTGTTGCATGCCGCGGGAATCTCACATTCTCCTTCGTGGCATCCGCATCCTCTGGAACAGCCGTATGTTTCGTCCGAAATGACTTCCAGAGCGGCTTCTTCCATATTCTGTTCATAAAATTCTTCCATGATTGACTCCAAAATTTATAGTTGCTTTATCATATGAAAAAGGTTTGACGGTGTGACAAAACAAGGGTATACTGGAAAGGAATAGAAAATGGGTGTTTGAAACCTGAAACAGTAAAGGAGGATACTATGAAGTTTCAAAGAGTGGCAAAAGTGGTTTCCCTGCTGACAGCGCTGGCATGTATCGGCGCGGCGGTTCCGGCAGGCGTAGTACAGGCAGAAGAGACCCGAAGCGTATATACAAATGAGGTAATTTCACCGGAGCAGGCTCTTACCCGACCGATTGCGATTATGATGCCGACCGATAAAGTCGCGCAGCCGTCTTACGGGATCAGCAATGCCAAGGTTTTATATGAGATTATGGAAGAGGGGGACATTTCCCGCCAGATGGCTGTTATCGACGACTGGCAGGGCCTTTCCAAGATTGGCAATGTAAGGAGCT
>CATLGN010000052.1 GCA_949935685.1 uncultured Lachnospiraceae bacterium
TGAAACTACCGGAGCGGTATCTGTTTGAACAGGAGGGGGCAGTCATGGGGCGGGATCTGATCGGCATTCGGGAGGAAAACATTTATTGGTATGTTTTTGAGCAGGAGCCGTACGGCGACCGTTCCTGTATGCGGATCCGGATTGTGGATGAAGACGGAAAACGGGTGGATACGCTGGAGCTGATTATGACGCGGGAAGGGGAGGAGTGCTATGCGCAGCTTGAGCGGGTATCATAAATTTTTCGGCCTGCCCGTATTGCGAAACCTTGTACGGCATTGGCAAAAGAGCCTGCTGTCCGGTCTGGTCGGCCTGCTGACGGTCCTTCTGCTTGCCGCCTATATGGGAAATATGGAGAGCGCCAGGGCGCAGCTTGCCGCTCTGCCGGCGGCGCTTCCGGTTACGGGAAAAATCAGCAATCTGAACGGCTCATTGGATGCGGGACTGAAGATTCCGGAAAAGACCGTACAGGGCATCGCGGAAGCGAAGGAACTCAAAGGGCAGGTTTTTACCGTACTGCTCCGCGCGGGTCTGGGGGTATTCACGCTGGAAGAATGGGAAGGGAATCTGAACTTTTTTGTTGTCGGCGCCAATGATCTGGCAGGCGTGCCGGGACTGAAAAAAGAAGAAATCTGTTTTTGGGGCGATGTGGACGAGGGGATTTTGCGGACGGCTGAGGATGTATGCATTGTGGATATATGGACAATGGAGCAAAACGGGCTGTCTCCGGGAGATGAAATATTGCTCACATTTTTTTATTATCGGTTCGGCAATGACACAGGCAGCGGCAATACCGTGTTTATTGAGCCGCTTTGCAGCACATACAGCCGGATCGTTGGCGTGATGGACATCGAGGAATATACCGGAACGGTGGGATGCCCCAATCTGATTGTGCCGTTTGACAGTGCGCGGCAGATGTTTCACGGTCAGGACATTCCGTTTACGGCGGACTCCGTTTCCTTTACCGTGGCGGATCCGTTCCGGCTGAATGCGTGCAAAGAAGAACTGCATACGTTGGGCCTTCTGCCGGTAATGAAAAATGCGGAATATCGGTTTGACGGCAACGCCGTGACGCTGCGCGACGATACCTTTATCCGGGCGGCGGAAAATCTGCGGGAGAGTCTGGCGATTTTACAGGGGATACTGCCGTTTGTCCTCTGTATGATCGTATGCGCGGGGTATCTGTGCAGTTACCTTTTGATGCAAAGCAGAAGGCCGGAATATGCCACGATGCGTTCTCTGGGCATGAGCTGGCGGCATTGCTTTCTGCTGCTGCTGGCGGAGAGCGCTGTGACTGAGACGGCGGCCTGTGCGACGGGGAGCCTGTTGGCGCTGGCAATTTTAAAGACACAGCCTGCGGTTCTGCTTTTGGCGGGCGGTTTATTTTTGGGTGCGCTTCTGGCAGGAACGGGCGGAGCATTATGGTCATTTCGGCGGTTGAGCGTGATGGCGGTACTTGGCAGGGGCGATTGAGAGGAGAAACAATGGAGCGGTTACGGGCGGAGAAGGTCAGTTATTGTTATCGGACGAAGTATCAGACGATTGAGGCGCTGAAAGAGGTAAGCTGTTCGTTTGCGGCGGCGCGTATGTATGCGGTTGTCGGAGAGTCGGGCAGCGGAAAAAGTACGCTTTTATCGCTGCTTGCGGGGCTCGATGTGCCTGCGGCGGGAGAGATTCTGATCGAGGGTGAAAATCTGCGGGATATGGACCGGGACCGTTATCGGCGGGATACGGTTTCGGTAGTGTATCAGGCATTTCATCTTTTCCCGCTTCTGACGGCGATGGAGAATGTCATGTATCCGATGCAGTTACAGGGCATTTCCCGGAAAGAAGCATGCAGGCGTGCCGGGATGCTGATCAGAAAAGTGGGCCTTCCGGAAAAGATATTCGGGCAATTTCCCAAAATGATGAGCGGCGGGGAGCAGCAGCGGGTGGCTATCGCCCGTGCGCTGGCAGCGGGCGGAAAAATACTGCTGGCGGATGAGCCCACGGGAAATCTGGACAGTGAAAATGAGAGACATATTGTGGAAATTCTGAAGCAATGTGCGCATGAGGACGGGCTTACCGTTATTGTCATTACGCATAACCCGGCTGTGGCCGCCGCGGCAGACGGTATCTGGCGTATGTGTGACGGGCGTCTGCAAGAGGAGGAGAGCGGCAAATGAGCATTCTGTATCACAGCCTGCGCAGACTGCGCCGTACGCCGGTTCAGACAATTTTTTTCTTTCTGCTTCTTTCCGCCGCTTCCGCGCTGTTGGCGGCGGGCGGCGGGCTCTGGAAACTTAGCGGAGAAAACCGGGCGTATTTTGAAGCTATTTTTCAGACGATCGGGACAGTGGAACAGAAACCGGAACGGATCGTGGATGAAGAAATATGGGATGCGGAAACCGGGATGTACCGTCCGCATGTGCGCAGAGAGTATGGAGAAACCATTCCGGTTTCGGTGCTTTCTTTTGACGGTGCGGACTATATCAGCGGGCCGGAGCAGCGCGCATGGTATTCGGCGTATGTGCCGGAGTATCTGTTGATGGATGAAAACGAAGGCACATGCAATATTATGATTGTTGAGGCGTCGCCGCTGGAGGACGCGGTTCCGGCCGGGCCTGTCGCGATGGAAGTCAGGAGAATTCTATACACATTTTACCCGGAAAATGCGCCGGTTATCTATTATTGCGATCACAACAATGCGCACCCGGAAAAGCTGTATGCGGGACATACCTATGTGATGTGCCTGGTTGACGGGTTCCCGCACGGTTGGCCGATACAGCAGGGGCCCTTTGAATATATTCCATATGACGGCCTGCGATCGACGCAGGCCGGAGCGGATGGGAGGCTGCTGGACAACGATCTTTCCGGGAAATACGTGGAGGAGGTGACGCCCGGTTTTTATGAGACGGAGAACGGAAAAGCATGGCTGGAACTGGCGGCGGAGTACCGGGAGCGCTTATGGTCGGTGCCGGTAACGGCGACAGACAATACGGATTTGATTCTGCCTTTTTACGATCAGGAAGTTTTCGCAGCGCAGGGCAGGGGATTTACCGAAGAAGATTATGCGGAAGGACGGAAGGTATGCATGGTTTCCCGGCGTTTTGCAAACCGGAACGGATTGCAGGTGGGAGCGGCGTTACATCTGCGGCTGCGTTATGCCAATTACGCGGATTCCGCCTCCGGCGGCCGCGAGGGGGCGCTGACTGCCTCTGGCCGGGCGTATTCGGTATGGGAAGATGATAACTGGGAAATCTGCGGCATTTATGATATGCTGCCGGGCGCCGGCAATAAAAGCCGGGATTACCGGCTCGCCGATAATGAAGTCATTATCCCGGCATCATCGGTCAGGCACAGCGATGCAGATCATATCGCCGCGTTTGGCCCCATGAAAGGGTATACGACTTCTTTTGAGATACCGAACGGCAGCATTGACCGGTGGATGGAGCTCTGGCAGGCGCAGGGAATTGACGGGTTGGAGATCACTTTTTATGACAGGGGATACTCCCGGCTGGAAGAGGGGCTGAAACAGATGGAACGGATGGCGCTTTTGCTGTTGGCCGGCGGCGGTATGAGCGCGTTTGGCATTCTCGTCTTTTTCTGCCATCTGTTTATTACCAAGCAGAGTATGCGCACAGCCATCGAGCGTTCCCTGGGAATGCGCAAAGGCCAGTGCCTGTGGTCGCTGCTGTCGGGCATTCTTGTGATTGCCCTGTGCGGTGTGATTGCGGGAAGCATCGCCGGATATTACGGTACGACAGGCGCGGCGAAGCGGCTTACGCGGGTGGAGCGTTTTGACAGGCGGTACAGCAATGGCGCATTGTATACAGGCGAAGGGGAGGAGACAACGACGTATCTCATGTCGGGAGACTGGCGCGTATGTGCCCTGACCGGGTCGGCCGTAGCCGTTCTGGCAGCGGCGACTGCACTGGTGAAAATCCGCAGGAATCTGCGGCAGGAACCGCTTGCGCTGCTGAGCGGGCGGGAGGTATAAAGGTCTGTTCCCCCCCTTGACGTAGCGTATGATTTATGTAAGAATAAGAACAAGTTTCGTCACATTTATATTTGCAGGGGGAGGGAACGTGATCACAAAAGAGGAATTTCTAAGGAAATATAATATTTCGGAAGCATTATTCCAAAGCGCTGAAATATCATGGGAGGCGCTTTGTGTCATATATGAAGACTTTAAGGGCAAAGTGAGCAGATATGAAGGGATTCTGGATAATTTTGTTCAAAATTATCTGAAAAATATCAATAAGGATAAAAAGGAAAACGAAAAGGTCAGAATTCATTCCATCCGGTCAAGGGTTAAGGATCCGGAACATTTGATTGAGAAAATTATACGTAGAAAGCAGGATAATCAGAACAAATATAAAATGCTTGATGCGACCAATTATGAAAAATTTATAACCGATCTGATCGGAATTCGTTGTCTGCTATTGTTTAAAGAGGACTGGGAGAGCTTTCACCGATACCTTTTGTCAAAGTTTGAAAATAATGCGAAGGATTACATCAGGGATTCGCTTCGAGATTTTGATGATAATGAAAAGCATTTTTACATTGCCGAAAATCCAAAAGTCCATATTCGAAATGGAGATAAGAGAGAACTTTATGATAAAGTGCTTTCGCCTGATTATGTTTTAGACGGGAAAGCGTATCGTTCTGTTCATTATATTATAAAATATAGAGGAATATATTTGGAAATACAGGTTCGCACATTGTTTGAGGAAGGATGGGGAGAGGTCGATCACGCGATGGTTTATCCCTATTATAAGAATGATCCTGTTCTTAAAGAGTACACGGAATTATTGAACAGATTAACTGGTTTGGCAGACGAGATGAGCGGTTTTTTTTACCGTTTAAAGATACTGGAGACAGAATATTTGAAAAAAGAGACGCAAAGTGCGGAGCATGCCGCAGAAAGTGCAGCAGGGATGTCGGATAATGGGAGTTTATCTGTTAAAAGAGAAAATATTGTTTTAGAGAAAAAAACGGAGCTGAATACCTGTTATGATTGCCTGAAGGCGGTGCTTGATGAATGAAAAGGAGGATGTTGAAATGGGAGACAGAAATTTGCGGATGGAGACCGCAAATGAAATTGCCGAAACGGGAGTTTGGCTCGTAAAAAGCGGAAAGGTGCGCAATCATAAACTTGGAAACAGTTCACGAATTCATACAGGGGAAGTCGAGAAGAAAGAATATCAGAATTACAGGGATTTTTTGCCAGGGAAAAATTGCTGTATGATTTATGAACTGACGGGAAGTGACTGGTATGAATAATATTGAAAATACCTATATTAACTATGATGAATTAATTTCCGTTGTAGGTGAAGATGTAATAGAAAGCCGCATCCGTCAAATCAGCCAGGAGATGATAGCGTTTTTAGATATGAATAATCTTGAGGAAACAGCGTATATTCATCATATGGCTCTCACACATGCGGTTATGGATTATTTTTCCGATATTCAACGGCTGAAAGATTATCAGAAAATCGAACATGTAAATGAAATTAAGATAAAAGCCTATGAGACATTTTGGTTGCTCAAAAGAAAACCATTACAGTTAAGAGGGCAGATAGAGGATGACAGGCTCCTCTATGTAAATGAGAAGTTCCTTTTGACAAGATTGGCCAGTTTTATGCTTGAAGATGATATAAATATGCCGATTGTAGGGGAAAAAAGCGTTGCCTATAAAAATTTTCTGAATACATTGTATTATTATTTGAAATTTCGAAGGTGTGATGCACAATCAATTGAATTAATGCTGTTGGCTTTTAAAGCAGGAAAAATTGTATTCTCATAAAAATAGAAAAATGACAATAAAAGAGGAGCCGTCAATACTTCACTGACGGCTCCTCTTTTCCGCGGAGACGGAGGGATTCGAACCCTCGTGCCCCGGAGGGCTAACGCATTTCGAGTGCGCCCCGTTATGACCACTTCGATACGTCTCCAAACTGCGCCGATGTACCGGCTGCGATCTTTATTATAACGGGGAATTGGCCGCAAGTCAAGAAGGCAGGAAAAAAGATAAATAAAAAGTTGAGCAAGCCCTTAAAATATTATATAATAAAACAAAATAATGCGAGTATGGGTATCGCAATGGGAAGAAGGAGGTTTCTTGATGAAAAGAATAGGGTTGTTGACGAGCGGGGGAGATTGTCAGGCATTGAACGCGGCGATGCGCGGCGTTGTAAAATCAATTTTGAACACAGGGGAAGACGTGGAGATTTATGGTTTCCTGGAGGGGTACAAGGGACTGATCTACGGCAATTATAAGATGCTGCAGGGGTCCGACTTTTCCGGCATTTTGACGAAGGGCGGCACGATTCTGGGAAGTTCCCGGACACCGTTTAAGCTGATGCGGGAACCGGATGAGAACGGTCTTGATAAAGTTGAGGCAATGAAACATAACTATTATAAGTTAAACCTGAACTGCCTTGTCATTCTGGGCGGCAACGGGACACATAAGACGGCAAATCTGCTTCGCACGGAAGGACTGAATGTCGTTACACTGCCCAAGACCATTGACAATGACCTCTGGGGAACGGATATGACGTTCGGTTTCCAGAGCGCGGTCAATATTGCAACGGATGCCATCGACTGCATCCATACGACGGCAGCGTCGCATGGAAGAGTGTTTATTGTGGAGGTTCTGGGTCATAAAGTTGGCTGGCTTACACTGAACGCCGGTATGGCAGGCGGGGCGGACATCATTTTGATTCCCGAGATTCCGTATGATATTAAGAAAGTGGTAAAAGCCATTGAGACAAGACATAAGAGAGGCAGCAGATTTACGATTCTGGCGGTAGCGGAAGGCGCGATTTCCAAGCAGGATGCCGCACTTTCCAAAAAGGAGCTGAAAGAGAAACAGAAGAAAAACATTTATCCGAGCGTTTCCTATCAGGTAGCCGCTGAGATTCAGGAGAGAACCGGCAATGATGTGCGTGTCACGGTTCCGGGGCATACGCAGCGCGGCGGCAGCCCGTGTCCGTATGACAGAGTATTTGCGAGCCGTCTTGGCTCCGAAGCGGGCAAGCTGATCATGAAAGGCGAATATGGCTTTATGGTGGGCTACAAGAACAGAGAGATCGTGAAAGTGCCGCTGGAAGACGTGGCAGGCAAGCTGAAATATGTTTCGCCTGACGCTTCCATCATCAAAGAGGCGAAGATGCTTGGCATCAGTTTCGGAGATTAACGGCATCGGAAATCAGGAGCAGACATGTCATATACGGCGCTTTACAGAAAGTTCCGTCCGGAACGTTTTGAAGATGTGAAAGGACAGGAACACATTGTCACCACACTTAAGAATCAGTTACAAGCAGAGAGGATAGGCCATGCCTATCTTTTCTGCGGCACCCGGGGAACCGGGAAGACGACAATTGCCAAAATATTTGCCAGAGCCGTAAACTGCGAAAATCCGCAGGCGGGCAATCCCTGCGGCGTATGCGATACCTGCCGCGCCATCCGTTCCGGCGCCAGCATGAATGTGATTGAAATCGATGCGGCTTCGAATAACGGTGTGGATAATATCCGTGAGATTGTGGATGAGGTATCCTATTCGCCGGCGCAGGGGAAATATAAAGTTTATATTATCGATGAGGTTCATATGCTTTCGATCGGCGCATTCAATGCGCTTTTGAAAACACTGGAAGAACCGCCCTCTTATGTGATTTTTATTCTGGCGACGACAGAAGTGCATAAAATACCGGTTACAATTTTATCCCGGTGCCAGCGGTATGATTTCCGCCGGATTACAATCGATACGATTGCGGGGCGGATGCAGGAATTGATGGAAGCCGAGCAGGTGGAGGCGGAAGAACGCGCGCTGCGCTATATTGCAAAGGCGGCGGACGGCTCCATGCGTGATGCGCTGAGCCTGCTGGATCAGTGTATTGCGTTTCACTTCGGAGAGCGTCTGACCTATGAGATGGCGCTGGACGTATTGGGCGCAGTGGATACTTCCGTATTCAGCAGAATGCTGCGGCTGATTATGGAGAAAAATACGATCGGCGCCGTTATGTTGTTGGAAGAGATCATTATGCAGGGGCGGGAGCTGTCGCAGTTTGTGGCGGATTTTACCTGGTATCTGCGCAATCTTTTACTGGCTATGTCTTCGGAAACCGCGGAAGATGTGATTGATATGTCTGCGGACAATCTGGAGAACCTCAAGGCGGAAGCGCGGATGACTGAGGCGCCCGTCGTTATGCGGTATATCAGAATTTTTTCGGAGACCTCCGAGCGGCTCCGGTATGCTTCTCAAAAACGGATTCTGCTGGAAACCACGTTGATCAAACTGTGCAGGCCGGAGACAGAAACGGAATACGACACGCTGCTGGACCGTATCCGCGCGCTGGAAAAACAAGTTGCGGAAGGCATTTCTGTGAGAAGCTGCGGGGCAGCGGCAGATCCGGTGTCTGCCGGGGCAGATTCGGCTGCCCGGGCGGCGCAGGAAGAGGCGGCGCGGAAGCTGCCCGTCGCAATCTCAGAAGACATCAGGCGGCTTGTGGAGGGATGGCAGCGCATCATCAACAGTGCGCAGATGCCGATGAAGCAATATCTGCGGGAGGCGCGCCCGTCTCTCGATCAGGATGGCAGGCTGTTACTTGTGTTTCAGGACG
>CATLGN010000053.1 GCA_949935685.1 uncultured Lachnospiraceae bacterium
TGCCCTTCCACCACATGTTCGTCCTCGCCGATCGTACAAAACCCGATCGGTTCTCCCTGATATTCCACGACAAAAATACGGTTGTCCTCAAAGTTCTCAAAATAACTTTCGATCCAGTTTTCATAGATCACGCCGGCTTTTTCATCCGTGACGGAGGAAATATGGTACTGTCCCTGATAAGAGGCGAAGGAAGAATATGTCATCGAAAGAAGCTGCTCTCTGTGCTCTTTCAGATATTCCCGCTCGGCAAAAAATACCCGGATGCCCTCCCGGGCAGGAATCTCCACTTCGCGGCCGCTTACCACCTGCTCCACCGTGCCGCCGCAAAATATACCGCCGGCCATATATTTGTTAAATCCTTTCAACACATCGACCACATGCGCGGGAATCCGCAGATTATAATATCCCCGGCAGACTTCCATTTCATGCCGGAGCGCTTCAAACAGTTTTTCCATAATCTGCTCCTGATGCGCATTGTGCAACGTATCCACCTTCGTAAAATAAAAGCGCACCACATAGGCGTCAAAACCATACAGCCCGGAAACCGGCATGTTTTTGGAAATTCGATACCCCCAGACCTCGCCGCCTTCCTCATACCGGTAACTCAGTTCTTCCTTCGTCTCCAGAATTTCATCCCGGATACTGCTGTAGTCCCGGTTTACAAAACAGTGGCTTAATTTGAAAATATTGTCCATATATGATAATACCATGCGTTAATCCTCCTTCGGCTTCACCAGCGCGCTGCCGGCAACGACCTGCTTTCCTTCCTGATTATAACAGTTTGTGGACAATACCGCACGCTTTTTTTCCCGCTGCAGCTCCTGCACGGTCACTTCCACCCGGATCGTATCGCCATAGTACACCGGCCGCAGAAACGTCAGTTCCTGCTTCATATAAACCGTACCTTCCCCGGGCAGCTCCATGCCGATCAGAGCCGAAATGTAACTGCCGGCCAGCATGCCGTGTGCAATCCTTCTGCCAAATGTTGTCTGCCGTGCATATGCTTCGTCCAGATGCAGGGGATTTTTGTCCTGGGACACCTCCGCAAACGCGGCGCCGGTCTGCTCTGTCACCGGAAAGTCCTTTTCCGCTTTCTGCCCCACATACAATTCACTCATCGAAAAGCTTTTCATCTAATATTCTTCCCCTTCGCTTATTTTCACAACCATAACGCCGTCGATCACCTGCACCGCGCTCTCCGCGGGGAAGCTCTCCATCCGGGCAAAAGCCGGATTTTTTTCCACCCGCTCCCGCTCCGCTTCGGTCGCCTCACTGACCGGAAAATGCAGATACACTTCCAGATAGTCCACGATCGCCTCCTCGCTGTACGACGAGCGCAGAAACGTCCCCGGCATATTGCGAATGCTGTCGTAGGGCGGAATCTCCACTTCGTAATTCTGATTGACCAACGCCCGGCAGTTGACAAAATAAACCGGAATGTCTTTATTCCATTCGGGCTGTGATTCCATGCGGGCGGCAATCCGGTTCAGCAGCGCCCCCGTCGTCTCCGTCATGGCTTCCATCCGGTGATATGCCTGATTGCTGATGAGAAATCCCGATACGATACTGGCCGACACCGACAATACGGCGGCCCATCGCACGAGATACCTGCCCTTTTCCGACACAAACGTCACTTTTTCGTCCCGGCACAGATCGAGCATTGCCAGCAAAAGCGCCCACAAAAACATCATCGAAAAGATCATATAGCGGTCCACTCCGGCGCCAACCCGATCTGCCATCAGAAACGGCGCCGCATTGACGCCGAGCGGCAGAAAGCAGAAAAGAACGCCAAGCAAAATATTGGAGCAGACGTCCGACCCGGCCTGCCGCCCGCCGCGGCCCGCATCGTCTGCCGTCCGCTTTGTCCGCATCCGTCTGATCAAAATAGCGGCGAAAGCCGCGGCGCCGATCACATTGCATACAATCCTGTCTGTCGTATACGTATAGGCAGTCGTAAAGAAATAAGAAAGAAAATAGCCGTACGTATACACAAGCCCCTTCGCCACCCCCTTCGGCGTGAAGCTTGCCATATCGTTGACCCCGTGATAATCGCTCATCTGCACGCCGGTTACGGCAATGGTAAGCTGCAGCATCCCGTAATACAGAATAAATCCCGCCGCCAGCATCGCCACCGCTCTGCCTGCATCCAGAAAAAACGATTTCCACCCACAGCGTTCCCGAAACGCCTTCAAAAAGAGCATCATATAAATTATGCCAATCGTGGCAGACATGTACGGCTGATACGCCCCGAGCGAAAAACAGAGGAAAACCGCGCCCCAGACAATACCGTATTTCCAGCGGTAAAACGCATAGGCCGACAGAATCGACAACAGCAGCGCCAAAATAATCTCGTCGCAATTCACCCCATAGGAAAGGACACAGGTCAGCCCCGGAAATGTCACAAATACAAGACCAAACGCCGCTCCGAGCGCCCGGGAACGAATCTCCAGCAATTCCACGATCAGCGCGGAGGCCAGCGCCATATAAAACAGACAGATCAGCGTGTTAAACACCGGCATGCTGAAACTCGTAAACAGATTCGTCGCGATCGGCATAAACCACCGTCCAAGCGCCACCGTATCCTCCTGCAGAAACGGCATCTGTGAGAAGATATTGCCCATCTCAAAGTAATTAAAAAACTTGTGGCTCATGTTATAGAAGTGTACCAGAATGCCCGCAAAAAACGTCAATACAAACGTCCATCTGACGGATGGTCTGATTCGTTCCGCCCGATTCCGCATCCAGACAATCGGATCCGCCGTAAAAATAATCATACTACTCTCCTCTTCCGCTTTCCGTTATGCCCCGCAGTATTCTGCCCGACGCCGCGATCCCGCAGTTAAACAGCAAATCGATACTGCTCAGGTACGGGATAAAATCACCGAACTGCTGCGGATAAACCGGATGCTGAAACGACTGCCAAATCACCTTGATCCCCGCCCGCTCATAAACCGCCGGGTCATAATAATCCGCCGCGCCCGTCCCGGACAGATACGTATGCGCCCCCAGTTTCCGCATAATATCGACGATCATATCGTTATTTTTCCCCTGCGGATGCAGATCGGAGGAAAAGACAATCTCTATGTCAATGGCAAACAGCTCGATCAGCATTTGTATCGAGGCAAAGCTAAACTCCCAGAAGTGCGTATAACTGCCACCATACAGCTTTTCCACATACGGCATAATCTCATGGTAATACGGCGCCTTCCGGTAATTCTGATGCAGCAGTCCGAGATTGTTTTTCTGCCACTTCCCGTCGTCCAACAGCAGTATATCCTTGATTTGCGTCTCCCGCGGCGCCTTTTTCACGCACACCGTAATCCACTGTTCTCCCTTTGCAGTCTTGATCTTATCCCGGTTCATCCAGCTCTTGCTTGTGCCGTTCACATACTGCGCCACCTCCAGCACCACATACGTGTCCGCATGGAGCAGTCTGTCAAAAAATCCCAGATACGGCATAAAGTCCGGCTGGTGAATCACAACTGTTTTTTCTTCCGCTTTCATACATTCATTCCTTTTCCCGCTTGTTCCGCAACGCCTCTGTCAGTACATCATATATCCGTTCTGTTCCCAAAAGGTCCACCGCCTCCATGCCCCGCCGGCTCATTTCCCGTATCTGCCCGTCTGTGACGCCCGTCATCCGCTCCGGAAGCATTTCCCGATAATAACCGGCAAACAGGGCGCAGCCCGTCCGCTCGAGATATTCTCCGATCTGTATCTCATGGCGCTCATTGGCGATAACCATGCACGGCAGTCCAGAAGCCGCCGCTTCCAGCGCCGTCACGCCGCCGCCCGTTATGGCAAAGTCAAATTCCGCAAAAAACGCCATCAGCGACGGCACATGCGCCGCAATCGCAAAATCCGTTCCCTGCACGGCCGCCTCCGCTTCCCGGCGCACCGCCGAACCCGGTCCAAGCAATATCGTAATCTTTTTACTGCCCGCCGCATTCGCAGGCTTCCCGACTGCCTGCTGCCGCCATTTTTTCAAAAACGCAATCACCCGCAGCGTCACGCCGTACGTGTCGCTCCCGCCAAGCGTCACCAGAATCCGCTCCAGCCGCTCCCGCGGTCTGCGGTATTTTGCAATCTCCGGGTTCAAAATCAAATAATCGCTGCCCCGGTACACCGATTTTCCCGGAACGCGCTGTAAGGGGTCAAAGATCAGGCTGGCAAAATTGCCGTCCGCCAGTCCTGCCCCCGCTCCCATATCGTCAACCGTAAACAATAAAATGCCTGCGCGTTTTACATGCGCCGCCGTCTCCACGCCCGTATCCAGCCTGTCATTCAGCCAGACCGTAATGCCCCGCTCCGCGATCAGCCTGCCTTCCCAGTCCGATGCGGTATCCTGCAGATCCACAATAACCGGCACTATGCCCTGTTCCTGTAAAATCTCCGACGCCGCGCGGTCCGCATTGACCAGCAGGACATATGGCGCTCGTTTTTTTTCCAGAAACCGAATCAGGTTCAGCGCCCGGAACAGATGTCCCATCCCCCGCTGATGAGAACATTCTATGCATATTGCAAGCATAAGGCAATGGCCTCCTGTGTATCCGCCAGACCGCTTTTGCTGTGCTCCGCGATATAACAGGCTTTTTCATAGTCCTCCTGCGTATCCACCGTCAGCCGCACCGCCGGCTCGTTCTTTTCCGCGGGCACGCGCAGCGTTCCGAAGCGAAAGCTGTCCCTGTTTTCCAGAATATATTCATCCACATGCTCAAAATGATGCGGCATACTCGCCTGCTCCATATCCCGCTCCAACGCCGGAAAGCTGAAAATCTCCGCTCCCACACCGATCGGAAGCTGCGAAAAGGATTCCGTAAAATCATTCTTATTTTCAATATGATACCGGATCAGCCGGTCCACTTCCTCCACATCCACAAACGGATTATCCGCCGTCAGCCGCACAATGTGATCAAATCCATGCGTTTTCGCACATTCATAATACCGGCTCAATACATTGGATTCGCTTCCCCGGAAACAGCGTACGCCTTTTTCCCGGCAAAATGCCTCCACCGCATCGTCCCCCGGCAGCGTGCTTGTCGCAATCACCACCACCGCTTCTTCCTGCAGCGCCGCCAGCCTGTCGATAATATGATCCAACAATGTCCTGTCGTGAATCACTTTTAAAATTTTTCCTGGCAGCCTGCTCGAACCCGTTCTCGCCTGTATGATAATTCCCGTCATAACCGTACCTCTTTTTCTCCGAACCTACTGCGCCAGCCATTTGACACAGCGGAATCCCTCCGCCATTCTGACGCCGCAGACATAGCCGTTGTTCAACGCTTCTTTTTTGAAATACGTAATCCACGCATCGCCGACTCGCTCATATTCTGACTTATGCGCCCGGATTACCGCTTCCTTTGTCTCCCACGTATCCGAAATATCCACATAAAAATCGGGCGTAAACCGGACATCCGACTGGTAATAATTGCTGTGATATGCCAGCATCCGCGGTACATGCCGCCCCGCATGGAGACTGGCGCGCGCAAGCGCGGCGTGATCGTGATGCACATCCTCTTTATAATGCGTATAAATCAGATCAATCTTTTCCTTTTCAATCAACTGTACGAGTTGCGCATTCAGATCATCCGTAAACTCCAGATGCAGCGTATCGAATCCGCCGCACACCAGCTCGCCCCCGATCAGCGCCGCCGCCGCCCGTCCTTCCGCCATCGCCTCATCGTCATCCCGCACCTTTTTCTGCTCCGGACTGACAAAACCCGATTTCGTAGCCACATAGAGGATCACCTTGTCCCCCCGGTCCACATGCCTTTTGAGGCTGCCGCTGCAACCCAGTTCAATGTCGTCAAAATGAGCGCCGATTGCGAGTATGTTCATATGGTTTCCTCCTTTTATGAAATTTATATATCAAACTATGTACTGTTAAAATACAGGTAGTGTCTCCGGCAGTACAGGCAGGGGGTTCTTTCGCCGCACCAGACTGCGGATATAAGCGGTTCTAAGCGGTTTGGCGTAGTTTCCTGGCAGGCATGCAACCGGCCTCTATGCGCCATCCGGGCGCAGGTCGGCCTTTTCCGGGCATCCATGCCCGGAAATTGCGGGATATTGACAAACCGCTAAGAGCCGCTACTATCCTCCGTAAGGCACGGCGAAAGAACCCCCTGCCTGTATTGCCGGACAGTTACCTCGTTGCGAAAACAAAATCTTGAAAACAAGTGGAAATGCTGAAACCGGATAAATCTGCAAATCCCAACACCGTAACTGTTTGCCTCCTGCCCGACAGGACTTCCCTGCCGGACGCCTTACGGAGGATATTAGAATTTCTTACTGTTCCGCCAACGCCACGCAATTTCCGGGCACGGATGCCCGGAAAAGGCCGGCCCGCGCCCGGACGGCGCGTGGAGGCCGGTTGCGCGCCAGACACCGCCTGCGCCGGAACATTTAGAAATTCTTATATCCGCAGTCCGGCTCCGGCGGGGAATACCTGTCGGGCAGGAGGCAAAAACACAATTCTTCTACGCCAGATCCTCCCACTGCAGAACATCCTCTTTCTCCAGGTCCCGCGCCGCTCGTCTCCCAAGCACCTGTTCCAGAAACTTCGGCGCAATCCCGTATCCGGGCCTTTTGATATCCACCGCTCCGGTATCAATCCGTTCTCCCGCTTTCACATCCCGGCAGAGCACGATGCTTTTGCGGTTATTGCGTCTCGTAACCCGTTCGGCTTCGGCAGGCATTTTGATTCCATGCCCCCGCATCACCTCATTTTCGCGCACGGCGTCCACGATGGCCCGCATTTCATCCGGATCCGCGGAGTGCATATGATCGGGGCCGTCCGCCTGCTTATCATACGTAAAATGTTTTTCCAACATCTGCGCGCCCATAGCGGCGGCGCAGATACAGGCCGTCGTCCCCATCGTATGATCGGAATAGCCGACTGTCAGGCGGGGAAAGGCGTCATGCAGCGTCTGCATGGCACGCAGGTTCACATCCTCCGGATGGGTCGGATATGCGGTAATGGCATGGAGAATGGTAATTCGGCTGTTGC
This sequence comes from uncultured Lachnospiraceae bacterium, assembly GCA_949935685.1. GTDB lineage: Bacteria > Bacillota > Clostridia > Lachnospirales > Lachnospiraceae > VSOB01. Next base: position 7,007 of record CATLGN010000053.1, read on the forward strand.
CCTCCGCCAGCATGGCGTCCACGGCCTCACGCACTTCCTCCAGCGTACACATTCCCGTGGCATAGATCACCGGCTTGCCTTTGGCGGCAATATAACGGAGCAGCGGCAGATTCGCCGCATCGTCCGAACCGGTCTTATAGGCGTCGCAGCCAAGCCGTTCCAGCAGATCCACATCGGTCTTATGCGACGGTGAGGAAAAAACATCCAGCCCCTTCTCTCTGGCATAGGCAAATACGTCCCGGTGCAGTTCTTCTCCGATCGCATATTCGTCAAACAGTTCGAATTGTGACGTTACGCCCGTATTTTCCATGTCAAATATTGCTTTTTTACTGGACAGTGTTTCCGCCCGATATGTCTGCAGCTTCACCGCATCGACGCCGCATGCCTTAGCAGCGTCAATCAGGCGCACCGCCTGTTCAAACGTCGTAAAGTTACCGCCGATCTCCGCCGCAATATAAATTTTATGTCTGTTCCAGTTCATATGCCGTCTCCTTTCTGACAAGCACGTCACCTTTTCTGCTTTTCCGCCCTGCATTTTTCTATCATGGCAGTCAACCCCTGCTCCAGCGTATGGGAGGGATGCCAGCCCAGCTTATTTTCCGCATGGGAAATATCGGCCACCACATCATTCATTTCATTACGCCGTGTCTGGTTGTTACATTCCACCGGTTTATCCGTACCCAGAATCCGCTGCACGGTTTCGATCACCTCGCCCACCGAATAAGAAATGCCCGAACCGATGTTGAATACGTCATAATCCTGCACATGTTTTACCGTCAGGACAATGGCCTCCAACAGATCATCCAGATAAACATAATCCCGTTTCGGAGCCAGATCCATCACCCGGATACATGCTTCCTCCATAGCCTGTCCAATAATCTGCGGAATCAGGAAATCCCGCTTCTGCCCCGCGCCATACACATTAAACGGCCGGATGATACTGACCCGCACGCCAAACTGCTGCGCATAAAAGGCACAGAGCTCCTCCGCCATATATTTTGATTTGGCATACGGATTGTTCGGGCAGATCGGATCCGTCTCCCGAATCGGAATGCGCGCCGGCTGTCCATAGATATATGCACTGATATATGTCAGAGGAACGCCGTACTTTCTGCACGCTTCCAGCACATGCAGCGTTCCCGCCATATTCGTCTCCAGAAATTCTCCCGGCTCCTCCCAGCTCCGCGGCACAAATGTCTTACCTGCCAGATGCACCACATGTCCGATTGATGCCAGTGAAAATCCTTCCACCATCTTCCGGTCCGATACATCCAGCTCCTTCGAAGATACGCCGCGTACCGCTTCTCCGCTCTGTTTCAGATAAGAGACAAGCGCGCTCCCGATGAAACCGCCTGCTCCCGTTACCAAAATACTTTTTTCCACCCGTCGTCCGCTCCCTGTGCTTATGTTATCCTGCGCTGCTGTTTTCATTA
>CATLGN010000054.1 GCA_949935685.1 uncultured Lachnospiraceae bacterium
GATGACAAGCAACTATCTGGAAGGATGGGGCGCCGTGCTCAACGAGGCCATGAACAGCGGATGCGCCGTCATTGCCGATGCCATGGCAGGGGCGGTTCCATTTCTGCTGTGTCATGAGAAGAACGGCATGGCGTACCGGGACGGGGACCGGGAAGAATTTCTGCGGTATGGTCTGCGGCTGGCACAGGACAGTGCGCTGCGCCGGGAACTGGCCCGGAATGCATACCACACGATTGTCGATTTGTGGAATCCGTCTTACGCGGCCGACAGCCTGCTTACCTTTGCCGAGAGCATTGCGGAAGGCCGGCTGGCGATCAATTCGGAAGGGCCGCTCAGTCCGGCGCCGGTGATTGCTCCGGGAGAGGGGTATGCTTACACCAGGAGGAAGGTCAGGAATGAATGAGAGAATTTACGTATGCCATACGTTTTATAATGTCTATGTGACGCTGCTGAAGGAGTGCAGTCTTCCCGGGGAGCAGCAGGGACAGGCGGACATTGCACTGAGCACGATGTCCACGGACTTTTCCGGGCTGCGCAGGCGGCTGGAGGACTGCGGTATGTTTGCGCATGTATATTTGCTGGAAGAAAAGCGGGATACGACGTTTCCGGAACTGGAAAAGTACAAGAAATCCTACCATAATATCATACGGCATTTATACAACCGGATTGTGTATACAAGGAAACTGGCAAAGCTGCAGGAGCCATATATGAAGATTGATTTTGCGCAGTATCAGGACGTCTATGTGTATTGTGACAGTGATCCGATCGGGTATTATCTGAACTATAAACACATTTATTATCATGCGCTGGAGGACGGGCTGGACTGCCTGAAGTATCTGGACGGCGCACATTATGACAACCGGGGGCACTTTAAGCTGAAGGCGTTTCTGTCCTCTCTGAATGTAATCTTTATTCAGAACGGATACGGAAAATATTGCCTTGATATGGAGATTAATGATCTCTCGTGCCTGCGCCATACCTGCCCGAAATATAAGGTCGTACCAAGAAAGCCGCTGGAATTGGCGCTGGATCCGGAGCAGAAACGTATGATCCTGCGCGTTTTTATGGAGGATGCGGACGAATTTGTACGGGAATTGGGAGAAAAGGCTTCCGGGGACTGCATTCTGTTTCTGACACAGCCGCATCCGCAGTCTGAGGAAGCGCGCAGGCAGATCTGCCACGATATTATCAGAGATTATTGTCAGGGATGTCATGTGGTAATCAAGCCACATCCGCGCGATCTGATTGATTATGCCGCGCTCCGGCCGGATTGTACGGTTATCCGGGGGAAATTTCCGGTGGAAGTGCTGAACTTTCTGGAAGGAGTGCATTTCCGAAAGGTGATCTCGATTGCGACAACCGCATTGGATACGATAGATTTTGCGGAGGAAAAAATAAATTTGGGCGATACTTTTTGGGATAAGTATGAAGACCCGACGCAGCATAACTGGAGAACGGTATAATGAAAATTTACAGAAAACTGATGAGAATAATGAATGGAAAGCAGAAGCGGACTATGGGACTTTTGCTGGCCATGATGGTATTCGGCGCCTTTTTGGAGACGGCAAGCATTTCACTGATCATTCCGGTGATGACATTGGTGCTTTCGCCGGATGCGGTTGAAAAAAACGAGATGATGGCGGCTGTCTATAAGGGACTTCATATGACGGATCCGCGGCAGTTTACCGTCTTTGTGATGGCGGCAATGGTTGCCGCGTTTATCTGCAAAAACCTGTTTTTGTTTCTCTTGCAGAAAATGATGTACCGTTTTGTCTATAAGAACCAGTTTGAAACACAGGAAAAAATGCTGCGCAGTTTCGTCAGGCGGGACTATGAATTTTATCTGAATATTGAAACCTCCACAATACAGCGGATTATTGCGGCAGATGTGGTAAACGCCTATCTGATGATTCTGTCTTTGCTGCAGATTATTTCCGAGTGTATTGTCTTCTTTATGCTGGCGGTGGCGCTGCTTGTCGTTGACTTTAAAATGACGCTTGTAATCGCGGGCCTTCTGATCATAACGCTGATTGTGATCAAAGAAGTGATCCGGCCGATTATGTACCGTACAGGTAAGGAAAATCAGGATTATTCCAGCCTGATCTATCAGTGGTTAAGCCAGACGGTAGGCGGCATGAAAGAAATCAAGGTAATCGGCAAAGAAAACTATTTTATCCGGGAATATTCGGAGCGGGGGGCGCATTATGTGGCGGCAATGGAACGGCTGAACCTGTTCAGCAATGCCCCCAAGCTTCTGATTGAGACGGTATGTATTGCAGGCATGGTGGCTTATATGCTTGTCGTTGTCATGTCAGGCAAAGATCTGACCGAAATGATGCCGGCGCTGTCTGCCTTTGCCATGGCGGCGGTGCGACTGATGCCTTCCGCAAGCCGAATCAATAACCAGTTGACACAGCTTGCCTATTATGAGCCGTTTTTTATGAATGTCAGCGACAATCTGCTGGAAGAAACGAGTGCGGAAAATACGGATTTGTCCTATGCGCAGGAGGCGGAAAAACTCCCGGTAAAGAAGGAGATTTGTCTGGAGGGCATCACCTATGCGTATCCGGGCACGGAGACACTGATTTTCGACCGGGCCGATATGCGTATTCCGGTCGGATATTCCGTCGGCATCGTGGGCGGGTCGGGGTCCGGGAAAACGACAATTGTGGATATTCTGCTCGGGCTTTTGAAGGTACGGGAAGGAACAATCCGCGCCGACGGCGTGGATATTATGACCGATTACCGCGGCTGGCTGAAAAATGTGGGGTACATTCCGCAGATGATCTTTTTGCTGGACGATGATATTCGGAAGAATGTGGCGTTTGGTATTCCCGAGGAGGAGATTGACGAAGAAAAACTCTGGTATGCGCTGCAGGAAGCGCAGCTGGATACCTTTGTGAAGACATTGCCGGAGGGGATTCATACCGGTATCGGTGAGCGGGGAATCCGTCTGTCCGGCGGACAGAGACAGCGGATTGGCATTGCGCGGGCCCTCTATCACGATCCTGAGGTGCTGATTTTGGACGAGGCCACCTCGGCGCTGGATAATGATACCGAGGCGGCGATTATGGAATCGATTAATCGGTTTCAGGGAAAGAAAACGCTGGTGATCATCGCGCACAGACTGCAGACGATTGAGAAGTGTGATATGGTGTATCGGGTGGAAAACGGGAAGATTACAAAGGAACGGTAAACAGATACGGACAGCAAAATTGATTGCTGTCCGCAGACGTTTCAACCTGGTATCATTTCGTGCTGCTTTAAAATTTCAATGACCGTTTCCATTTCATCGTTACGTTTGTGAATGTCCTGCCTGACATTTCGCTCGAAAATTTTCAGATCGAGCTGTAGATCTTCCAGCTTTTTCCCCGTACGGCTCTGTCGCAGCTCCAGAATATCAAAGCGCGCATCCATATTGTCAAGACGCTTATCCATTTGGTCGAACCGCGCATCCATTTGGTCAAGGCGTTCATCCATAGCGTCAAAGCGCGCATCCATTTGATCAAGGCGCTTATCCATAGCGTCAAAGCGTTCATCCATGCGGTCGAGGCGGGTATCCATAGCGTTAAGCCGTCCATCCATGGCGTTAAGCCGTTCATCCATGGCATTAAGCCGTGTATCTATGCTGTCAAGCCTGCTGTCTGTTTTGTCCAGTCGGGTATGTATTTCTCCAATTGCATCCAATAGTCTGTCAAGTTTTTGGCTGTCTGTCATATGGGTGTACCTCCTGTGGAAACGAGTATACCATGTCTGATATGTAAAGTCTACGAGTGTCTGAAAATATTTGGACTGGTATTTGAAATGCGATGTAAGCAATGATTGTAAGAATGTGTGCAGATGTCCGGCGGGCTGTTTGGAAAGGAATGACGCATAAACAGAGAACAATTGATTATAAGAGAGATTGTAACACACATCAAACGGATATGCAATAAAAAATAGGGGAAGAATTTACCGTATCCCGCCTGGTTTGTGTTATACTATCATAAATATATTATTTCGGCGGACTTGCCCGCTTTGTTTATGAGGAGAGAAGTAAATGCGAAAGTTTGATGAGAATTATGTATTACTGGAAGATATGGCTAATGACGGCTATTTCCCCGGATTTCTTGTAGAGAGGGTCAGAGAACGGATACTGCCTGTGATACACCTGCTGGAGAGCGGTGAAACCGACATGGAGACGATACAGAACAGACTTGACGAGATGACGCTTGCGATCAATGATCTGCAGGAGGAATTTGAGGAAAACGACAGCGAGATCGAAACGGTGGCAAGAGACAGCATCGCGGTTACGTTGGAATATATTTTGCAATGGTTTGGCATTGCCATCGATGTGGAAACAGCGCTTCGGGAGAGAGACTGGTAGGATATAGAATATGAAAGAGGAAGCATTGTATGAAATTGAGTATTATCGTGCCTTTTTATAATATGGCCGCAGACGGCAAACTGACATATTGCATGGACTCTCTGGTACGGCAAACACTGCAGAAGGATCTGGAGATACTGGCGGTCGACGACTGTTCGGCGGACCATACCTTTTCCCTGCTCAAAGATTATGAAACCCGGTATCCAGGAAGGGTACGGGCTTTTCAGACGCCGGAGAACCGAAAGCAGGGCGGCGCGCGAAATCTGGGGCTGGATATGGCATGCGGGGAATGGGTCGGCTTTATGGACGGAGACGACTGGGCGGCGCCGGATATGTATGAAAAGCTTTTGCAAAAAGCGGCGGAGACCGGCGCGGATGTCGTCGGATGCGATTTGCACCAGACGGATGAACACAGTATGAAGATCGGGCATATTCTCAATGCCAATACCATGGATCAGACCGGGGTTCTGGACAGGGAAAAATATGGCAGGCTTGTGCGCAATCCCTGCAGTATGGTGATTAAAATCTATAAAAAGGAAGTACTCGACCGCTGTCACCTTCGTTTCCCGGAAGGGATTTTTTATGAAGATAACTGTGCGGGGCCGGTATGGATGCTGCACTTTACACATTTCGAAAAAGTGGAAGAACCGCTGTACTACTACTATCAGGATCCGGCTTCCACGACCCATTATATCAGTGAGACAAAATGCCGCGACAGAATGCGCGCCGGCGAGCTGCTTGTGGAACAGTTTCGGGAATGCGGTTTTTATGAGACATATGAGACAGACCTTGCATTTGCGTTTGCAAAACTCTATTATGTAAACACGCTGTTTACTTATGTCATTGGTGTAAGGCCTGTGAAACTGTCTTTTCTGCGGGAATTAAGACAGGGGATACTGCGCTGTTTTCCGGATTTTCGGGATAACCCGTATTTTCAGCGCGAATACGACAGAGAACAGAAAAAACTGGTGGACCTTCATATCAGATCACCGCTACTGTTTTTGCTGTATTACACGGCGCTGACAACATACCGTTCCTTGCGGCAGCGGAAGTGACCGCCATGCAATCCGTTCACGCAGCGAATCGCGGCGCCGTGCTCCTTTTTTTCGTATAAGATTTCCAGAAACCGGTAATCTTAACAGAGAGAGCTTTGGCCAATTCGTTACCATATCGTAAAAACGGGTTTTCCACTATTTGCCAATATTTTTATTATATGGTAAGATAAAACTGATTTTGCATCCAGAAGGAGGACAGGCAATGTTAAACGATAAGACAATACTGATTACCGGGGGGACAGGTTCTTTCGGAAAAAGTTTTACGAGATATGCGCTGACGCATTATCATCCGAAAAAAATTATTATTTATTCGCGGGATGAGTTTAAGCAGTTTATGATGCAGAATGAATTCCGGGAATTGAACCGCGAAAACCAGCTGCGGTTTTTTATCGGTGATGTGCGGGATAAGGACCGGCTACACCGCGCGCTGGAAGGGGTTGATTATGTCATCCATGCGGCGGCGTTAAAACAAGTGCCTGCCTGTGAATACAATCCGGATGAGGCGATCAAGACCAATATTCACGGCGCGCAGAATGTGATCGACGCATCGCTGGAGAGCGGCAGCGTGCGCAAGGTCGTGGCGCTGTCCACGGATAAGGCCGTCAATCCGGTCAATCTTTACGGCGGTACAAAACTGGTATCCGACAAGCTGTTTATTGCGGCCAATGCCTACGCCGGTTCGAAGGACATCTGTTTTTCGATTGTCAGATATGGGAATGTGGCGGGGAGCCGCGGCTCGGTGATCCCGTTTTTTCACAATATTATCAAAAACGGCGGTCAGGAACTGCCGATTACGGATTATCGTATGACCCGCTTCTGGATCAGCCTCACGGAGGGAATCGAACTTGTGATCAAGGCGTTGGAGGAGGCAAAGGGCGGAGAAACGTTTATTTCCAAAATCCCTTCCTTTAAGGTGACGGATTTGGCGCAGGCTATGCTGCCGGGGTGTCAGATGCCGGAGGTCGGCATCCGGGAAGGGGAAAAGCTGCATGAAATCATGGTAACGGTGGAAGATTCCATGACGACATGGGAGTATGACAAGCATTTTATCGTATATCCGCAGATGGTATGGAGTGAGAGCAGACGGCCGCAGCCGACAGGGAAAAAGGTGGCGGAGGGATTCGCCTACAGTTCCGGCAGCAATGCGGACTGGCTCGGTGTGGAGCAGATCCGGGAACTGCTAAAAACGGTGGAACTGGAAAAATAAACAATACGGGAATCCTGCACGGCAGGATTCTTTTTATACCAATACCGGTTCCCCGCGTGCGGGGAACGGGAACGCTGCCTTATGACAGAAACGGAAAGGGGTGTGTCAGGGTATGGAAAAACCGGCTGTGGCAGGGGGACGGCCTGTCAGGGACGAAAAATTGTTTTATGGACATCAGTATATTGACGACGCGGATATTGCGGCGGTGGTAAAGGTGCTGCGCAGTGATTTCCTCACATGCGGACCTGAGATCAGCGCACTGGAAGAGCGGTTGTGTCAGCTTACCGGCGCGAAACATGCCATTGTGGTCAGCAACGGCACGGCGGCCTTACATATGGCGTGTCAGGCCGTGGGCGTGGGCGCGGGAGACGAGGTGATTACGACGCCGATCACCTTTGCCGCTTCCGCAAACTGTGCGCTGTACTGCGGTGCGAAACCGGTGTTTGCCGATATTGATGCGGCTACTTATAATATTGATCCGGCGGATGTGGCGAAGAAGATTACGCCGCGGACAAAGGCGGTTGTGGCGGTTGACTTTACGGGGCAGGCCGCCGATCTGGAACCGCTGCGCGCCCTGTGCCGTGAAAAGGGCGTGGCTTTGATCGAGGATGCGGCGCACTCCATCGGCACATACTATCAGGGGCGTCCGGTCGGTTCGATTGCCGATATTACGACGTTCAGCTTTCATCCCGTGAAGACCGTGACCGGCGGAGAAGGCGGCGCGGTGCTGACGAATGACGACGCGCTGTATACCAGACTGAAGTTGTTTCACACGCATGGCATTACACGGGAGGCGGCGCTGCTGGAACACCCGTCCCACGGCAACTGGTACTATGAGCAGGTTGCGCTCGGCATGAATTACCGGATGACAGATATGCAGGCGGCATTGATTAACAGCCAGCTTGATAAACTGGACGTGTTCCGCAGCAGGCGGAAGGCGATTGTGAAACGATATGACGAAGCGTTCCGGGAGATCCCGGAAGTTGTTGTGCAGGAGGAGATTCCGCAGTCCGATACGACGCGGCACCTGTATATTCTCCGTATCCGGCCGCAGCGGCTTACGATCGACAGACGGCAGTTTTTTGACGCTATGGCCGCGGAAAATATATGCTGCAATGTACACTATATTCCGGTCTATTATCATCCGTATTATGAGCGGCTCGGATATAAGAAAGGGCTCTGCCCGCGGGCGGAAAAGCTGTATGAGGAAATTATGAGCCTGCCGCTTTACTATGCGATGACAGATCAGGATGTGGAGGATGTGATTATGGCGGTGCGGAAGATCTGTGCGTACTACCGGCGGGATCTGGAAGGAAAGTGAGGCGGGATATGAGCGGAGGAGCGGACAAAAGAATTGCCATTATCACGGCCAGAGGCGGCAGTAAGCGGATTCCGGGAAAAAATATCCGGCCCTTCTGCGGGCAGCCGATTCTGACATATTCCATCCGGGCAGCCATAGCGTCAGAATTATTCGGTGAAATTATGGTTTCCACGGACAGTGAGGAAATCGCGGCGGTCGCGCGGACGGCAGGCGCGCAGGTGCCGTTTCTGCGCAGCGGCGAGACGGCCGGCGATTATGCGACGACGGCGCAGGTACTGCTGGAAGTACTGGCGGAATATGAGAAGCGGGGAAGGCGTTTTGAGACGGTATGCTGTCTGTATCCGACGGCGCCTTTCGTGACGGCGGATAAGCTTCGTCAGGCGGT
>CATLGN010000055.1 GCA_949935685.1 uncultured Lachnospiraceae bacterium
GTGCGGGAATCACAGCATCCCGCAATGCGTCCGCGGCCTCCTGATCCGCAGCAGGAGCCGGTTCCGCCGCGCCGGAGAAGCGTAGCATACAGAACATGGCAAATGCGGTGAACAGCAGACAGCAGGCCAGCATAATTCTGGAAAGTCTTTCTTCCATCATCTTCCCTGCCTGTTTCTTTTGCCCGGTTTCGCTCCCAAAAACTGGTAATAATACGTCTTCATCATGCCATTGTACAGCTTTCTGTTTTTGTCCGCTTTTCTGCCGATGGCCTGCTGCGCATCTTCATACGAAGTGATCAGAAACAGCGACCAGTCGTCCAGCAGGCGAAAACGCTCTCCCAGCACCCGGTAAAGCGCGGCCACAGTCTCTTTGTCCTCCAGCCTTTCCCCATAAGGCGGATTGGTAATCAGAAATCCGTATTTTTTCGGATGGCTCAATTCGGAAACCGGCCGTCTCTGAAAATGAATCAGACTGTCCACTCCCGCAAGCCCGGCATTGGCCCGGGAAAGGGAAATCATTTTATCGTCCACATCGTAGCCCTGTATATCGGTGTCCACATGCAAATCCACCTGTTCCCGCGCTTCTTCCAGCGCTTCCTGCCAAATTTTTCCGGCAACGATATGCTCCCACTGCTGTGCGGTAAACGCCCGGTTCATTCCCGGCGCCATATTGGCCGCCATCATGGCAGCTTCAATCGGGATGGTTCCGCTGCCGCAGAAAGGGTCCACCAGAATCCGGTCGCGCCGCCATGGCGTCAGCATAATCATAGCCGCCGCCAGATTTTCCGCGATGGGCGCTCTGGCCGTCAGTTTCCGGTATCCCCGTTTGTGCAGAGAATCCCCGGTCGTATCCAGTCCCACCGTAACCTCATCTTTCAGCAGAAAAACCCGGACCGGAAAGGGATTTCCACTCTCCGCAAACCAGGAAACGCGATAATGCTCCCGCAGCCGCTCCACCATCGCTTTTTTCATAACGGACTGTATGTCAGACGGACTGAACAATGCGCTTTTGACACTGGCCGCTTTGGCAACCCAGAACTTTCCGTCCTCCGGAATATAGTCTTCCCATGGAAGGTCCTTCGTCCCCTGGAACAATTCTTCAAAAGTCGCCGCACGAAAGCTTCCGATTTTGATCAGAATCCGCTCAGCCGTCCGAAGACCGATATTGGCCTGGGCACACGCTTCCGCATCTCCGTAAAATGTCACCCGTCCGTCTTCCACCGCGGTAATATCATACCCCAGTTCCGTAATCTCTTTTTTTAATACTGCCTCCAGACCGAAGTGGCAGGGGGCGATCAACTCAAATTTTCTCATATGTTTATATTAAAGTCCATGTATGGGAGTGTCAAATGATTTTTTGCGATTTGCAGAGATTTGAAAAAATATGTATCCCGGCAGACGCCGGGACTGTGTTAGAAATTATTGTTTTTCTGATTGTTGTTCTGGTTGTTTTTCTGGCTGCTGCTGTTCGTGCTGTTCGTACTGTTAGAGCAGTTATTGGACTTATCCTGAGACTGATTTGTACCGTTCTGATAGTTCTGATTGTTGTTCTGGTTGTAATCGTTTTTAGACATTTTGCATTCCTCCTGCTTTCTTTTGGTTACGGTGTTAGTATGGCTCCAAGCAAAAGAAATATACGTAAAAATACCGGAAAATACTGGAAAAACAAAAAATAGGAAAAAAGTCTCATTTTTTGCTTGCATTTTCCAAATGGTTGCGATATAATAGCCTCAACAGATAGAGAAACACTCCAATTTCTTTATCTGCAACCCTTATATATTAATTATTTATACTCCCCTCAAAACAGCTCATCGGTTCCCCTGATGGGCTGTTTTCCTGTTTATTCATAAAGACAAAGCGTCCAAATCCTCATGCGGGACCTGCACGCTTTCCCCGGCCTAACTGCGTCGAAAATACCGGATCAGCAGCCAGATCACCGCCACCGGAATGGCAATTGGGAGCACAAACGCCAGAACCGCGCCCACAATATGCACAATCAGCACAACCAGCAAAAGAAGCAGAATCACAAAAATCCATGTCGGAACCCGGATGGATCTGCCAGAAAACCCCTTCCCCTTATGTTCTTCTTCCGCCGCCTCCGAAGTGGCCCAGTCTTCTTCCTTTGCCGTATCAATGATTGTTTTGGCAATCAGCCGGGGATCGCCCAGTTCCTCCAGCACCTCTCGCTCGCTGCGGCCCTTCTTGATCTCCGTATCAATATAGTTTTCGTAGTATTTTACATTTTCATTGACAGCCGCATGGTTTACTCTGCCCGAAAGCGCCTTGCGAAGCTGCACCGTAAATTCAAATCTCGTCATCCGAAAGCTCCTTATAAATATTTATCCATTCCAAACCCGTCCGAAAGCCGCTTTTGAAAACGCGCCGGGTCCTTTTTCATCTCCATCATAGAGCGAAAGGCGCGAAGCACCATCAACTCTTTATTGCAGCTATCCGTATTTTTCCCCGAATCCGCAATTACATTATAAATATCCATTTCCCAGACAAACAAATCGATCAGTGTATATCCTTCGCATATTTCTTTTCCGAGAAAACAATGATGTTCCAGATAATACACCATTTCTTCCATCAGACCACAGTCCGCCAGCAGTCCGCTCCACAGTTCCCCGCATCGCTCCTGCGTTTCCCCCGCCAGCTCTCCAAGTTCCTGCAACGCCGCGAATACTTTGATCTTTCTGGCATCGTATACAATATTTGACATAACATTTCACTCCTTTCACAGTTTCCGAAAGCCGGAAACTGCTCTGCAAAAGTATAGCACACCCTGCCAAAATATGCTACACTCAAACTGTAACCCGGAACTGTCATGGAGGTAGGGTATGAAATATCTGTCTATCGGCGCCGTGTCCAGGCAAAAGGGCGTCAGCATCAAGGCGCTTCGCTATTATGACCGCATCGGGATTCTCCGGCCCGCCTATATCAATCCCAAAACCAATTACCGCTATTATACAGAGGAACAGCTTTATCTGTTGGATGCCATCAGTCTCTGTACCGAACTGGGCATACCGCTGCGACGGTTTGAAGAGTATACCGATGAACAGGGCAATTTCAATCTGCAGGGACTGCTGTATGACGGAAAACTTCTGGCGGAGCAGAAAATACTGGAGATCAAAAAACGGCTCGGGACGGTTCAGGCCGCGCTGCAGGCGCTTGATCACAAACCGCTTCCGGTAAGCAAGCCATGCGTACCCGCGGATACCGATAAAAAAGAATTGTTTTACAACCGCCATATTCCAAACCGCGCCGTATTGACAACACCGCTCTCGGAAGACAGTCCGGAACAATACGGTCAAAAAATCCTGCGTCTGTTTATGCTTGCGCAGCTTCTGGGCATGACCGCAGGCTACCCCTCCGGCATCATTTATGACTATGACCGGGAGGGGAATGTCGAAAAATCCATGTTTGTCGCAGTCGAAAATTACCGGGACTGCACCGACAAGCGCCTTCGCATCCTCCCCGAGGGGACATGGCTCTGTCGTCAGGGAACGCAGCACCGGATTGCCGATTCTTCCCGTCTGCGGAATATTTTTCACCTGTCCGGGAAACCCTTTATAGTCGTCGAAAGTGATCTGATCGACGATGAAATCAAAGAGGGCGACAATTCCCTTGAGCTTCAGGTATTCCAGATTTTGCAGTAAAAATATTTACTATTTCATTGTCTGTCAGATTATGTATGCTATGTTAGAATCTGTAGGTGATGGATAATGGATTACAGGCTCAGGATACGTGATCTGCGCGAAGATCATGACAAAACACAGCAGAATATCGCAGACATCTTAGGGACCTCACAGACCATGTATGCCCGCTACGAACGGGGCGCCAGCGAACTCCCTGTCCGTCACCTGATTCGACTGGCATTGTACTATAATGTAAGTATGGAATACATTGTCGGGCTGACGGATACCAAAACGCCCGTACTGCAAAAATAAGTGCCCGGCAAACACCGGTGCACTTATTTTTTATGATCACGCTATTCGTCCACGCTGTAGTTCGGCGCTTCTTTTGTAATATGAATGTCATGCGGATGGCTTTCGCGCAGAGCCGCCGCGGAAATCTTCACAAATTTCCCGTTTTCTTTCAATTCTTCCACCGAGGCCGTCCCGCAGTAACCCATACCGGAGCGAAGCCCGCCCATCAACTGAAATACGGTGTCTTCGACCGATCCCTTGTACGCCACGCGTCCTTCCACCCCTTCCGGCACAAGCTTTTTCGCATCGGACTGGAAGTAGCGGTCCTTGCTGCCGTTTTCCATCGCGGAGATCGAACCCATGCCCCGATATACTTTGTATTTCCGTCCCTGAAACAATTCGAACGTTCCCGGACTCTCGTCGCATCCGGCAAAGATACTTCCCATCATGCAGACATTGCCGCCCGCAGCGATCGCCTTTGTCATATCGCCGGAATATTTGATACCGCCGTCGGCAATGATCGGAATGCCATACGCCTTTGCCACCTGATAGGAATCCATAATCGCCGTCACCTGCGGCACGCCAATGCCCGCCACAATACGGGTCGTACAGATGGAACCCGGCCCGATGCCTACTTTGACCGCATCCGCCCCCGCTTCGATCAGCGCCTTTGTCCCTTCTCCGGTCGCCACATTGCCCGCGATCACCTGCAGATCCGGATATGTCTCCTTGATCATCCGCAGACACCGCAGCACATTTTCCGAATGTCCGTGCGCACTGTCAAGCACGATCACATCCACTTTTGCATTCACAAGCGCCTCCACACGCTCCAGAACATTGGCGGTAATGCCCACGCCGGCCCCGCAGAGCAGCCTGCCCTGTTCATCCTTGGCAGCCAGCGGGTATTTGATCGTCTTTTCTATATCTTTGATGGTAATCAGACCTTTCAGGTTAAACGCCTCATCTACAATGGGGAGTTTCTCCTTTCTGGCTTTTCCCAGAATTTCCTTGGCCTCCTCCAGCGTAATCCCTTCTCTTGCGGTGATCAACCCTTCGGAAGTCATGCATTCATTAATCTTCTTTGTATAATCCGTCTCGAATTTCAGGTCGCGGTTGGTGATAATGCCCACCAGCTTCCTGCCTTCCGTTACCGGCACGCCTGATATGCGGAATTTTCCCATCAGAGAGTCCGCATCTGCCAGCGTATGCTCCGGCGTGAGTGAAAATGGGTCTGTAATGACACCGTTTTCCGAACGCTTTACCTTGTCCACTTCCTCCGCCTGCGCTTCAATCGACATATTCTTATGAATGATCCCGATTCCGCCCTGCCGCGCCATAGCGATTGCCATCCGATGCTCCGTGACCGTATCCATGCCCGCGCTCATCATCGGAATGTTCAAGCGGATTTTCTTCGTCAGCCATGTCGAGAGATCTACCTGATTCGGAATCACCTGCGAATAACCCGGAACAAGTAACACATCGTCAAACGTAATGCCTTCACCAATTATCTGACCCATCTCTTATCCTCCTGTAGTTGATTATATTTTGAAAAGTTTATCAGACCATACTCCCTTTTGTCAACTTGTTTATCCGTTTGTCCACGACAAACACATGAATGAACAGACTGTGAACGTTTCATGAACTGAGAGGAACAGAAACGGAAAAGCCTTTCAGTGCAATATGCTTCCGACGGAGGCGTACCGTTCCGCCGATACACCTTGTGGAGGGTATTAGCGGTTCTTGGCGGTGCGCCACAGCCTGCAATTTCCGGACACGGACGTCCGGAAAAGGCCGACTTGCGCCCGGACGGCGCATAGAGGCCGATTGCACACCCACCTGTATCCATCGCCGCAACGCTTAGAACCGCTTATGCCCGCAGCCCGGTGCATCGGCGGGACGGTACGCCTCTGCCGGAACGCCATAATTCTGTCACAGCTTTTCCGTTTCTGTCCTGCGGACACGCTATGTTCACAATCTGTTCATTCATACGTTTGTCGTGCCATTGTCATATCCGTACCTCCCGATAACTCTCCGCCGCCTCGTCAAGCACGCGCATAAGCGTCCTCTCGTCTTCCGTACCCACATACGCCTCTGGATAAACCATACACAGGCCAACGTTTTCCCACGAACCGTCACAGCAGTCCATCGCGTAAAAGTACATGACATCCCCGAAATATTCCATTTTGGCTCTGAAATAAAACGGCTCTGATAACGCCGTTATTTCTGACGCGCCGGTAACTGTCCCGCTCTCTTTATATTCTTCCACGGCATCGAATACTGCGTCGTCAAACTGCACCGCCAGATACGGAAACGAGCCCTCTCTCCCATACTCCTCGCCGGGCGCACAGGTATGTAACATTTCCACTTCACCGGCATGCGACTTCGCTTCCCGGAAAACGTCATTGACCCGGAAAGAAATACGATACCTGCCGTCGCCGTCCCCATAAACTTCGTCTTCCGCAATATGAGAGGACGGAGCGGGGATTATATTTCTTATCGTCCGCATCGTTTCCGATCTCCTTCCGCTTCTTATTTCAGAAAAATCCGTCCCGGCGACGCCGCATGAAGCGCCTGCAGCAGCCCTTCGTCTCCGTCCAGAATGATCTTCTGCTGCCCTTCATAATATAAAACAAAAGTGTTTTTGCCCGTTTTACTGCTGTAATCCTTTACCGCATAACTTTTATTCCGGTAAGCGTCCAGACGGTACGAGCCGTCCGGCGCGCCGATCTCCACTTTGTCGATCTGATAATCGGCCAGTTTTTTCCTTCTGCTGCGCGCCATAATCTTGTCCACAGTCAGTTCACGACAGACATAGCTGTACTCAAACTCGACCCATTCCTGCAGATAACAAAAGTAAGCGGCGGCGCCGGACAGCAGCGCCGTACCGGCAAAAAAAATCGAGCCGGGAAGCAGAATCAGGGAAAACACGGCCAGAATACCGCCGATTACCTTGCCGGCCGCCGCCGCCATATTTCTCTTTCTCGCCACCAGTACTTCCAAATATGTCTGATCCATCCTTCATCACCTTTCGCCGTTTCTTTTTATCATAGTACAAAATCAGGAGGGATTCAATCGAAACTTGATCGCCCACACGACAAACGCATGAACAGACAACGGTGAACATAACATGTGTGAAGGACAGAAACAGAAAAGTCCTGACGGGATTTGCCTGTTACAGCATCTCTTTCAGCATCCGATTGACAAGCGCCGGATCGGCCTTCCCTTTCATAGTTTTCATCGTCTGTCCCACCAGAAACCCGACGGCCTTTTCCTTGCCGCCCCGGTAATCCGCAACGGACTGCGGATTGGCGGCAATGACTTCTTCCAGCACACGCCGCAGCGCGTCGGTATCCCCCGCTATCTGTAATCCGTGTTCTTCCACGTAGCGCGCCGGATCCGTATCCTGCGCAAACATAGCCGCGAACGCCTCCTTCGCAGCGGCGCCGTTGATCTCCCCGCCGTCCGTCATCGCGATCAGCTTCGCCAGATGCGCCGGAGAAAATACAATGTCCTCGGGGTCTTTTTCCTGCTCTTTGAGCAGACGCATCGTCTCGCCCATCAGCCAGTTGGACACTTTTTTCGGATCGCTGCCAAGCGCCACCGTTTCCTCAAAAAGATCCGCCAGATGCCGGGAAGCCGTAATGATCTCAATATCATAATCGGGGATGCCGTATTCTGCGCGGTACCGCGCCGCCTTTTCGGTGCGGAACTCCGGCAGCGCGCCCCGCAGCTCCGCCAGCCATGCATCGTCAATGCGCACCGGCGGCAGGTCGGGATCGGGAAAATAGCGGTAATCCTGCGCGTCCTCCTTGGAACGCATGGCGTAGGAACACCCTTTGGCGTCGTCCCAACGCCGCGTCTCCTGCATCACGTTCCCACCCGCTTCCAATAAATCGATCTGCCGCTCCCGCTCCGCCGCAATGGCTCTCGTTATCGCCTTGAAGGAATTGAGATTTTTCATCTCCGTCCGCGTGCCGAATGTGTCCGTCCCCGCTTCCCTGACCGACAGATTGACATCGGCGCGCATGGAACCCTCCTGCAGCTTACAGTCCGAAGCGCCCAGATACTGAATCATTACCCGGAGCTTTTCCAGATATGCGATTACCTCCTGCGCACTCCGCATATCCGGCTCGGACACAATTTCAATCAGCGGCACACCGCTGCGGTTATAATCGACCAGCGTACAGTCTTCCCATTCGTCATGCAGCAGCTTTCCCGCATCTTCTTCCAT
>CATLGN010000056.1 GCA_949935685.1 uncultured Lachnospiraceae bacterium
CCGACGACGAAGTGATCGAACTCATTCAAAAATCACCCGATCTGGAGCGGGAAATCTATAAGGTGTCCGGCCAGACCTACGCATTGGGCGCGCTGCCCCGTATCTTATGGGTTAAAAACAAAATGCCGGAGATTTATGAAAAGACCGCCTATGTGGGCATGTTTAACGACTGGCTGATCTTAAAGCTCACCGGCGTGATGTCCATCGAACCGAGCAATGGCTCAACCACCGGTATTTTTAATCTTGCAACCCGCGACTGGGATACATCCATTATGGAAAAATGCGGGCTGAAAACCGATATTTTCCCCAAAGTATATGAGAGCGGCCAGATCGTTGCCAATGTCAGCGAGGAAGCCGCCGCACTGACGGGACTTGCCGCAGGAACGCCCGTTGTGGCCGGCGGCGGCGACGCACAGCTCGGATGCATCGGCGTGGGACTTGTCAATCCCGGCCAGGGCGCCGTATTCGGCGGCAGTTTCTGGCAGTTCGAGTACAACACGCCCGTTGCCAAAACCGACGACGACTGCCGCGTGCGTGTAAACTGTCATGCGCTGCCGGATCTCTGGCAGTACGAAGCGCTGGCCTTCTATCCCGGTCTGATTATGCGCTGGTATCGGGACGCCTTCTGCCAGATGGAAAAGAAACTGGCCGAAGAAACCGGGCGCGACACCTATGACCTGATGAATGAAAAAGCAGAGAAAATTCCCGCAGGATGCTATGGCATGTTCTGTGCCTTCTCCGATGTTATGAATTATATTTCCTGGAAACATGCCGCTCCTACCTTCACCAATTTTGCGCTTGATCCGGAAAAGTGCAATCGCTATACGTTCTATCGCGCCATAATGGAAAATTCCGCCATGGTGACAAAAGGCAATATGGAACTGGTGACATCCGTGACCGGCAAGGCCCCCACAGAGATCATCTTCGCCTCCGGCGCTTCCAAAAGCCCGCTTTGGTGCCAGATCGTATCCGATGTGCTGAATATTCCGGTACATGTGCCCAAAGTAAAAGAAGCCACCGCCCTTGGAGCCGCAATTCTGGCCGGAAAAGGCGTCGGCATTTACAACGATATTGCCGAGACGGTAAAAAAGGTTGTCCGTATCGAGCGGACTTACTATCCCAATGCGGAAAACGCAGCAATCTATGCCGGGCTTTACGACAACTGGCGCAGCGTATATGCCGCACAGCTAAAGCTTGCCGATCAGAATCTTACCAGAAATATGTGGTCCGCACCCGGCGTATAACAATATTACGATACCAATTAAATTAAGGAGGATACAACATGTTTATCATTGATGAAAAAGAGAAGGAGTACCGTTTTGGCGACAGCGGTCCCAAATATCTGATGAAGGGTCCCCGCTCCAATTTTGCCATCGTACAATTTCAGGCGGGACAGGACTTTAAAGCGCACTATCACAATATAATGGAAGAAAACTTTTACATTCTGGAAGGTAAGGTAGACATTGTGGTAGACGGTACCGTACATACTTTAACGCAGGGACAACTGATTCATATTGAGCCAAAAGAGGTTCACCATGTTGTCAACCGCTATGACGCGCCGGTTAAAATGGTTTCCACGCTTGCTCCTTTCCAGGAAGTTGACAAGGTAGAGGTTGATTAAATCCTATGCAACAAATAATTTCCGTACTGGAAATGGTGCTTCCGGTGCTGATTATGATTTTCCTTGGATACCTGTGCCGCACAAAGGGGCTGGTATCCAAAGAAGGTCTGGCGGGCATCAAGGGCGTCATATCCAATATCACACTGCCGGTTGTGCTGTTTCAGGCATTTTACACAACCACTTATTCCGCGAAAAGCCTGCTGGCGTTTGCCATCGTATTTACAAGCTGCTGTCTGGCGCTGACCGCAGGACACTTTTTGAACCGCTTTGTGGCAGATTCCCGACTCATGCCGTATCTCTTATCCGGCTTTGAAGTCGGAATGCTCGGCTATGCGCTGTTCGGCCTGCTGGCCGGAACTGACAATCTTTCCTACATGGCGACGGTTGATCTGGGACAGGTGATTTTTGTCTATACGATCTATCTGACACTGTTGAAAAATGCAGCCGGACAGAAAACCGACGCCAAAGGCATCTTTCTCGGCATGCTGAAAAACCCCGCTTTTCAGGGCGTTGCGATCGGTATTATCACAGGCGTGACAGGACTGGGCAATCTGATTGCCACCTCTGCCGCAGGCGGTATTTTCCGGGAAACAATCCAGATGATCACACTGCCGACATCCGGTATGATACTGATTATCGTAGGCTATGAGTTATCCATGAAAAAAGAACTGATCGGACCGGTTGTAAAGACAATCGCGCTTCGCATTCTCGTCATGGGTTTGCTGCTCTGCCTTTCCGCTCTTGTCATGTTCAGCATCCTGCCATTTGATAAAAACCTCTTTACGGCAATGATCCTGTTATTTTCACTGCCGGCGCCTTTTATCATACCGCTGTACGCGGACGTGGATGCCGAGGGCGTCTATATTTCCACAACCCTGTCCATGAACACGGTTGTTACCATTTTGATCTTTATCGGATTGTCCGTTTACACACTGACATAGCAAAGCCCGATCAGAAAAAAGCGCTTCGGAGATTTTTCATTCTCCGAAGCGTCTTCTCATTTTCATTTATGATTGCTTTTCATCATCAGGCACCATCAGCGTAATCGCCTTCGGCCTGTTTCTAATTGTTACCGTCTTATGGCTTCCGCCAAACTCTCCGTCCAGTGTCCATGCCGTCTCTTCCTCTGCTTCCAGCACAATCCGATCGGTCTTGCCGCAGATAATACACTCGGATTCCATGCTCTCCGCCATCAGTGAAATTACAATCTGATTCAGTTCCAGAGCATTTTTCGGCTTTCGAATCAGCATCACTTCAAACAGACCGTCATTGAGTTCCACATACTTTCCGGTAATTTTTTTAAACCCGCCCACCGAAGAAGAATTGGTAATCATACCGAACAAAAACTCATCTTCGATTTCCGTTCCATTATAAACCGCCCGCATCCGGTATGTGCGCAAACCGGAAAGCCGTTTAACCCCTTCGAGAATATAAGCCATATGGCCGAGTACATTTTTAAAGCTCTGCGGCGTTTCATAAGAAACATCGGTAAATATGCCAAATGCCGCAATATACACAAAGGTATCCTCATTGAAGGCCCCCACATCACACGCAAACCTTCTGCCATTCACGGCAATCTGCGCCGCCTCTGTCATATTTTTCGGGAGCCCCAGGCTGATGCCGAAATCATTTGTACTGCCCGCAGGAATATAACCGATCGGGACATTCCGCTTACTTTCCATGATACCGGTGACAACTTCATCCAGCGTACCGTCTCCGCCGCTGCATACAATCAAATCGTAACCGGCGCCCCGTTCTCCGGCACACCGCACCGCGTCTCCCGTCTGCCTCGTCGGATATACGGTCACTTCATATCCATTGCCCGCAAATACCTCTATGATGTCCGGCAGTTCCGCGCGTATCTTCCCTTTTCCTGCATAAGGGTTATAGATAAAAAGCAATTTTCCTGTCATGTACGTTATGAAGCCTCTCCCAACAGAAACTTTTCCACATCCACAATCGCTGTCTCCTCGTCTGCGCCTTCACAGACAACCGCAACTTCCTCTCCATTGTTAAGTCCCAGGTTCATCATTCCCATGATGCTCTTGGCGTTCACACGCTTATCGCTCGTTTCCAGATAGACGGTGCTTTCAAACTGGCTTGCAACCTGCACCAGAAGCGCTACAGGCCTGGCTTCCAGACCGTTTGACAAACGAATCTTAACAGATTTTTTAATCATAACTTCTCCTCCTTAGACACCGCGAATCCTGTCTGCAATCTCACTTAATTTCCGCAGTCTGTGATTGATACCGGATTTCCCAACCGGCGGATTCAGGTATTGTCCCAATTCTTTTAACGTTGCATCCGGATATTCCAGCCTTATCAATGCTGCCTCTCTTAGCCCTTCCTGTAAACTGTCCAGCCCTTCTCTTTCCTGAATCAGCTTGATGTCTTTCACCTGTTTGGAGGAAGCGTTCACCGTTTTGGTAATATTCGCAGTCTCACAATTAACCCTCCGGTTAATGGAGTTGCGCATTTCCTTGACGATGCGCAGGTTTTCCAGATTCATCAGACTTACATGTGCCCCCATGACATTCAACAGATCCACAATACCGGTTCCTTCTTTTAAATACACAACGTAATGATTTTTCCGAATGATTATTCTGGCTTCTATTCCAAAATCCCCGATAATTTCCTGCATCTGCAACGCCTGTCCTTCCGTACTGCATACAAATTCAAGATGATAACTCTTTTCCGGATCGCTCATAGAGCCAATGACAAGGTAAGCACCCCGCAGAAATGCGCGCCTGCAACAGGCGTTTTTAATCAGCAGAGGATTCACAATATCTGTCTTCCCGCTTTGCTTCCCCGGCAGAGACAGCTTCAATGCGGCAAGCAGCGTCTTTACCTGCTCATCCTCCTGTATTTTCAAAGAATATGGACCTTTATCTGCAACACCCGTACCTATATTAAATGATTTCTGTAACAATGTAAAGCATTTTCTGATAACCTTTTCATTTTCTGACTGTATGGTAAAACTGACATGTCCCCTGCCATCCTGTTCTATCCTGCCGCTGCAGCATACCATTGCCGCCAGTTCCGCGATCTGGCAATGTCTGGAGGAACTGATATTCTGTTCCAGTTCCTCTTTTACTTCACCGGAAAAAGACATGATTTTCTCCGCTCCTAAATTCCGTTTTTAACATCTCTGTGCTGAATCGTCAAACCGTAATTGCCCTGATCTTTCAGCCGCAGATACAGTTCATTGGCCAGCGTAACGCTTCTGTGCTTGCCGCCCGTGCATCCGATCCCGATAATCAACTGATATTTCCCCTCTTTGACATAATTGGGAATCAGAAACAATAACATATCCGACAGCTTTTCCAGAAACTGCGCCGACTCCGGAAATCCCATCACATAATCCCGCACCGGCTGATCGTTTCCCGTCAGTCGTTTCAGATCGTCGATATAAAAGGGATTGGGCAGAAAACGCACATCGAATATCAGATCCGCATCCGAGGGAATCCCGTTTTTAAATCCGAACGACATGACCGTTACCATAAGACTATTATATTCTTCGTTCCTCACAAAAATACGGTCAAGTTCTTCCTTCAATACCCGCGTCAGCAGATTGGATGTGTCAATCACATAATCGGCCTTTTTTTTCATGGATTCCAGAACTCTGCGTTCGCGCCGAATTCCATCCTCCACCCGGCCGCCCTCGTATGACGCCAGCGGATGCATCCGTCTGCTTTCCTTATATCGCCGGATCAGAACCGCATCGCTGGCCTCCATAAACAGGATTTCAAACTGGTATCCGTTCTGCTGCAGATTTTCAAAGCTTCGCCCCACATCGCTGAAAGACTGATCTGTACGTACATCCAGTCCCAGCGCCACCTTGGAAATCTCCTTGTTCGGCATGGCAATCAGTTCCACAAACTTTTCCAGCAGCGGAATCGGCAGATTATCCACACAGAAAAAGCCGGCATCTTCCAGCATTTTCAAGGCGGTCCGCTTTCCGGCCCCGCTCATCCCCGTAACAATGACAAATCTCATCGCGTCCTCCCACAGCGCATTTCGATCAGAAAATCCCCAATTTCACAATTTCCGGTTCCAGCGTAACCCGAAACCGCTCTTTCACCCGTTCCTGCACTTCGTCCATCAGCTCCGCAATATCTTCCGACGTGGCGTTTCCCGTATTGATAATAAATCCACAATGTTTCTCCGATACCTGCGCGCCCCCTACACGGCATCCCCGCAAACCGCTGTCCATAATCAGTTTGCCGGCGTAATATCCTTCCGGACGTTTGAAAACGCTCCCCGCGCTCGGATATTCCAGCGGCTGCTTTGCTTTTCGTCTGGCCGCAAAGTCCTCCATGCGGGCACATATTTCTTCCCGGTCGCCCTTTTGCAGCCGGAGTTCCGCTTCCAATACTGCAAACGAACGGTTTTTGATGACGCTTGTGCGATAACCGAACTCCATCGTATCGCGGGTCAGTTCCATGATTTCCCCGCTCTCGTTCATAACCGTTACATTTTCCACAATCTGGCTCATTTCGCCGTCAAATGCACCCGCGTTCATCACGATGCCGCCGCCGATGCTTCCCGGTATTCCGGCCGCAAATTCCATGCCGGTCAGCCCTTCTTCCATTGCCCGTTTCGCTGTCTGGGAAAGCAGCGCCCCCGCCTGTACATAGATCCGCTCACCGTCCACATGGATCCGGCTCATATTCGGCCCGAATTTAATGACAACCCCGTCATATCCCTTGTCGCTGACAAGCAGATTCGTACCGTTTCCCAATAAAAAATATTCATTTCCCGTCACATACATGTAATTCAGAAGCTTGCCGAGCTGCTGCGCATGATCGATAATGACCATACAGTCGGCTTCCCCGCCGGTGCGGAAACTGGTATAGTTCCGCATCGGCTCCCTGAATCTGATATTCTCAACTGGCAAAATAGATGCCACATACTCTTTCATTGCCTGATTCAACGTTTTTCACCTGCATCATATCTTTTATAAGAGTTATGCCGTTCCCGCCCCATTTATTCAAGGACCAGCTTGGCAGCGCCGCAAATGCCCGCATCATTGCCAAGTGTGGCAAGTTTGAACTTTGCGTCCCGGCTGCCATGAAACACATATTTTCTGTAATTTTCTTCGATAAAGGTAAAGAGGATCTCGCCCGCTTTTGACACGCCGCCTCCGATTACAAACGCCTCCGGATTCACAACGCCCGCAATGGCCGCCAGTCCCTTTCCGAGATATTCCCCAAAAGCTTCCGCAATTTTCACCGCCACCGCATCGCCGGCTTTTACCGCGTCAAAGACCGCTTTTGCCGAAATCTCACCCTGTCGCAGCACGGAATCTTCCGTCGTCTCCCGCAGAATGCGGTTCGCCAGCCTGACAACGCCGGTAGCGGAAGCATACTGTTCCAGGCAGCCAAGGTTGCCGCAGTTACACGGTGTTTCCTCATTGTCCTCAATATGAATATGCCCGATTTCGCCGCCGGCTCCCGTTGCGCCGTTCAAGATCTCGCCATT
Source organism: uncultured Lachnospiraceae bacterium (assembly GCA_949935685.1). Classification (GTDB taxonomy): domain Bacteria; phylum Bacillota; class Clostridia; order Lachnospirales; family Lachnospiraceae; genus VSOB01. Next base: position 7,103 of record CATLGN010000056.1, read on the forward strand.
GATAATAATGCCGCCGCCCACGCCGGTTCCCAGCGTGACAAGCACCAGATTCCGGTAGCCCTGTCCGCCGCCTTTCCACATTTCGCCGAGCGCCGCCACATTCGCATCGTTTCCTGCCCGCACCGGCAGCCCGCAGAGTTCCTCCAGCGTTTCTTTGAGGCTGAAAACGCCCCATCCCAGATTAACCGCTTCATACACCGTGCCGTCCTTGTCGATCGGCCCCGGCGCGCCGACACCCACGCCGACCACTTCCAGCTTATCAATGCCCCGTTCTTCCTGCTTATCCGCCAGCGCCTGTGCAATATCCGGCAAGATCGCTTCGCCGTTATGCGCCGTCCGCGTCGGGATCTCCCATTTCTCAAGGATGTTTCCCTCCACATCAAACAGACCGATCTTCACCGAAGTACCGCCCACATCCACGCCAAAACAATATTTCTTCATATGCCGCCCTCCCGTTTTTATTACAGATTATTCTTCTTCCGCTTCCTCCCGCTTCTTTGCCAGCGAGTTTTGTACTCTTGTATATAATTCCTGCGCCGCATTATAGCCCATCTTTTTCTGGCGGTGATTGATTGCGGCCGACTCGCAGATCAGTGCCAGATTCCGCCCCGGACGAATCGGGATATTATGATATACGATCTTATTTCCAAGATATTCCGTATATTCCTCCTCGAGTCCAAGTCTGTCATATTCTTTGTCTTTATCCCACTCCTCCAATTTGATCACCAGATCCACGGACTGGGTGTCAATAACCGAAGACACACCAAACAATGCCTTCACATCCACGATGCCGATACCGCGCAGTTCAATAAAGTGCTTCGTAATATCCGGCGCGGAACCCACCAGTGTATCGTCGCTGACCTTGCGCAGCTCCACGACGTCGTCGGTGACAAGCCGGTGTCCACGTTTGATCAGCTCCAGCGCCGCCTCCGATTTGCCGATGCCGCTCTCTCCGGTGATCAGCACGCCTTCCCCGTATACGTCTACCAGAACGCCGTGTACGGAAATACATGGCGCCAGTTTAACATTCAGCCAGCGGATAATCTCC
>CATLGN010000057.1 GCA_949935685.1 uncultured Lachnospiraceae bacterium
CTGCTGATTTGTTCCTCCTGTGCAAACCGCTCAAACGTCTCCTGTCCCATTTTAATGTCGCTTTTGCTTCCCGAAAATGCAAATACGGCTTCCGGGTTATCATCCAGCATTTTTACATATTCTTCCAGACTGTCTTCGCAGTTAAAATAATCGTCGTGATGCATGACTTTCACATACTGTGGATGATACGGTTGCGATAATCGAATTGCCTGATTACAATTTTTCGTCGGGCCAAGACGCGCTTCATTGCGATAATATAAAAACCTGTCGTCAAAGCTCCCGACCAACTTCTCCGCTTCCGGGTCAGAACTGTCATCCGTCACAATAACGATATAATCATCGAATGTCTGACTTTTTACAGACAATAACAAGCGTTTTAACATTTCTGTCTTCCGATAATACGGGATACAGACTGCCACCTTTTTGTTTTTATCCACCGATACCCTCTCCCCGCCGTCCTGCGACTGGTCTAAATTCTGATCCAGCTCTCCGGGCATATATCTGATATTTCTTTTCCGGCAATCCACTTGCGCGGAGCAATCACCTGCTTATCCATGCTGCCGTTCAGCCATGCGCCCCACCAGCTAAAAGAACTATTGGCTATGATATTATGCCGGCAGCAGCTCATCAGCCACATATCATACCAGTCTTCATAATCGTCAAACATCTCTCTGCTCACAAAAACAGCATTTTTCAGTTCTCTATATGTCTCTCTTACCCACGCCATATCGTCTGAGAAAAAATAAAAAACCGCATCCGCTGCCTGCCGAAGCATATGCGCGATTGCCTTTTCATAATATTCGTCCGTACATATTCCTCCATACAGTGCGGATGACTTGAGATAATCCTGTCTTCTGATATGGACGGAAACGGCATTGCAGCTTTTGACAGCGCCGGTCATGTTGCGCAAACCGCCATCATTTTTTTCCTGGAACCGAAAATCACGCCGCAGCTCGTCCCTGACCATATCCACATACTGTACACTCTGCCAATATCCTTCGATAAGCCCCTGCTTCCTGCGCAAAACCGCCGTGTCCGTCTGACGATACGCCTCGCTGCACATATCCGGCTCTCTGTATCGAAGCTGCACCACCTTCTCATAATATATCTTTTCTCTCCAGGTCGACGTATCGAGCTGCGCCGCGGGAAAAACCACCGGCAGTTCAAATCCGGCTTTGCTCCATAATGAGTATGACGAAATATCTGCCGCTACACGGTCATTGCATTTCATAAAACATTTTGCCAGTGCATACTGAAACATCTGATTGCCAAGTCCGCCGCTGAAACAAACGATAATCCCCGGTCTGATGCCGGCAAATGCCTCCGGGGACGCATAGGATAACGGGGCTTCGTCTATCTGAAAGGAAATGGTTTCTCCGATGCCATATTCCTCGTATAGCTGTCTCTGAATATTCTCTTTGTCTTCTCTCACGGCAATTACAACCTTTATTCGGTCCGGATGATACGACGAGAGAATTTCCGGCGAACATACGGGGACATTCTCTATGGTATCTCCCCATACGCCGGCATTGTTATCGATCAGGCAGGCGATCTCCCTTTGCTGTCGGTAATAATACAATGCTGTTTTCCCTAATTTTCCCGTTCCAAAAATAACGATCTGTTTTTCCATGATTCCCCTCTGCCTGAAACATACAGACTTGGCTTTGACCAGTAAATCTTTTGTCCCGGAACCCCTCTTTGTACCAGATCACAGCCAATCTCCTCCGCGACAGCCTGGTTCTCAACCGCTATCAACACCCTGTCAAAGTGTCGGGAACCGATCACGTCGATACTGTCCACTTTGACATTTGGATACCGGTGCTTCTGCGGATTTTTATCAACCCATGCCACAATCTCACAATCGCGATACCGGCTTATCTGCGCATAATAATCTCTTCCCACCATACCGGCGCCATAAATAATAACCTTTTTTCCCTGCAGTTTGTCGATCTCTCCGTAATAATATAAGGCGACCCGAAAGTCGGAGCGATTGATCTGCCCCATACAAATCAACAGCAGGTCCTGCAGAAACCGACTCATCACTTCCTCATCATAGTCGTCATAAGCAGACAAAACGCCGGTTAATCCTTCATACAGCGCAATGCAATTCCTGATTTTACCGACGTCATTTTTATGGGATAACGAATCCCCTCTGACCCTGTAGTGATAGTATGCTTCATCCAGAACCAGGATCCTGTCGCACTCCAGAATGCAAACACAGAGGTTGATCATATCTTCCCCGTAGGAGCAGCCGTCCGGGACCTTCCGATAGCTCTTTCGAATGACTTCGGCCCGGAATAATTTTGACCAGATACTATAGGAGATCACGCAATGGTCATATCCAAGCAGCACATTTTCCAGCAGCTCTTTTCTGTTTTCCGGAACCGCGAGAACACCCCTCTTATCCGCCGATCTCTTAACATTATTCTCCCAATAGCCGGCGTGTACAAAGTCAACATTATGCCGCAGCATTTCTCTCACAAGCTCGCCGTACATGTCCTGATCTATATAGTCGTCTCCGTCTACAAAACCGACGTAAACGCCCTTGGCCGCCTCAATGCCCGCCTTTCTGGCGCTGACCAGTCCGCCGTTTTTCTTATGTATGACTTCCACTCTCATATCCAGCCGGGCGTATTCGTCGCAGATCGCGCCGGTGTTGTCATCGGAGCCGTCGTCAACCAGAATAATCTGCAGATTTTGGTATGTCTGTCTCTGTATACTCCTGATGCACTCCGCGATATAATCTTCTATGTTATACGCCGGAACAATGACGCTTACTAACGGCTTTTCCATCTGCTATCTGTCCCTTCATACATCGTTTCCCGCAGGTATCCACAACGCGGATTCTCATTTTGTCCCTATCACGGTCTGCACCGAGACAATCGGAATATCCGTCTTTTTTCGCAGCATATCATATATTTCATTATAATAATAAACGGGCGTAACAATAATGCAGTCATTATCAGGCACACGGGAATCCGTGCCGATCACCTCCCCGTTCTCATCAGAAGAGGCTATTTTATCCATAATGGCAACAACCGCAACATCGGTTTTCGACAATGCCTGCGCAAGCCGCGCCCCAACATAACCGTTCCCGTAAATCATTACTTTTCGGTAGCCATTGTCGTGAAAATACTTGTCGATACGTCCTCCCGAATAAATAAAATCCAGCCAGTCGTTGCATACCAGCATATTGGACATATTGCGGTCCATTTTCATTTTGTAGTCGTTTATCAGCCCCACCAACATTTTGCCTCCAAGGAAAAAACCGGTCCCAAAGGAACATACGCCTGTCAGTAAAGCCGCCATACCTTTTCGCATCTGTTATCTCTCCTTTCTGCAGCAAAACACTACCTTGGGCGCGTTCTTCCTGTCCTGCCTGCCGGTTATTTCCCATTCTCTCCAGAACGCATAACGCAGTCCGTTTTTTCTTAAAAAATGTTTCAGTTCGGAGAGCAGCATATAATGCGTGCCATACCGCTGATCGACATGAATGCCCAAAAACTTATAATATTTTTCTTTTACTTGTACGCAGCGGGATTTGATACAATAAAAACTGTTTTTATCCATCACGTCAAAAACAACATAACCGCCCGGCTTTGTCATATCGATCATTTTTTTCAGCGTTTGATAAAATCCAGGAATACACCAACTGGCTCTTACGCAATAGGTGACGTCATACACAAAATCCCCCTTGTATTCCCGTATATCGCCGGTCCAGATACCGTCTTCGTTATCCAGTTCTCTTTGCGCCAGAGCAACCGCACTCTCCGCTATATCACAGCCGTCAACTCTGATTCCTTTCTCTTTTAATGCGGTTCCGATCGGCCATCCGGTTCCGATGCCTACTTCAAAAACCCGCTCCGGCGACGACTGTGAGATGATTTCCACAAGCTTTTTCTCATATGGCGCATAGCCATATTTCTTCGTCTGATTCACCCAGAATTTGTTATAAACCGATTTATAATACTGTGTCTCGTCCATATGTTCTCCCATCCCTTCCGGACAATTTTATGCATGCAGCAGATATGCCTTTATTTCTTCTGCAGATAATCCTGCCTTTTCCCATCCGTAATAAATCGGCGCGCATTTGTGATGCTCCGCCACCCAATAACTGTTGGGGAGATCCAGGCTGATGCCCTCTATCTCATTGCCAAAGTCGGTACGGTTAAATACCTTTCCCGTTTCTTCGCGCAATGTCTCGTCAAACACAATATACTTATAATATCCCGACTGCATGCCGGCCGGAAATCTGACTGTGTTCTCGAAAATCCGGTCGTATTTCTCTGCCAGGGCGCGCTTCCATTCCAGAATGACCGGCATACGCTCCAACTGCACAATCCCGAGCGCCGCCGTAAATTCACTGATCCGATAGTTAAATCCTTCCTTCATCGGATAGGTGACAATGTTTCCGTTGATCACTTCTTTTCCGTAATTGCGGAATTTCTTCATCCATGCGATCAGATCCCGGTCTTTGCTGACCACCATACCGCCTTCTCCCAACGGCATGGTTTTCGTCGCGTAAAAACTATAGCTCCCGGCCAGCCCGTAACTGCCCGCCGCCCTGCCGTTCCACTGCGCGCCGTGCGCGTGTGCGCAGTCCTCAATCAACGCAATATTATGTTCTTCGCAGTACCGTGCAATTCTGTCGATGGCAAACGCAATATGCCCTCCGATATGGACAACAATAACCGCTTTCGTGTCAGGTGTAACTTTGCTCACCATATCTTCATAACTCATGCACAGGTCTTCTTTATTGCAGTCTGCGTAAACCACTTTCGCCCCTGCCTTTTTTGCCGCCTGCGCGCTCGCCCAGAATGTATTGGCCGGAACGATCACTTCTTTCCCTCTGACATCCACATATTCCAATATCGACAGCAGACCCGCACCGCCGCTGGTTACGGCGCAGGAGGGCAGCCCGGTAAAAGCTTCAAACGCTTCCTCGAACCGCCTGGTCATCTGCCCGTCAGACCAGAAATGGGAATCAAACACCTCGTCCAGCAGCCGATAATATCGTTCTCTGTATTCTTTTTCAAATGGCAATACCATACTATTTGCCTCCTCTCAGATAAAATGTTTTGTATGTACATTTTCCAACTGGTGTAATATCATGTTAAAACCGGTGATACGGCAGGCGCTGCATCCCCCCTGACAGTCGGCATGTAACAGCTTCTGGCTCACCTGCTCACGATAAGGCGAGCGCCAGATTTCCGCAAACGATTTCTCATACACATTCCCCAATATTATGCTGTCATTTCTCCGCTTTTCACATAATGCAACCTCACCGTTTGCATGAATAATGGAAGTCAGGGAATGTGCAATGCATGGCAGCCCTGCATTTTTATCAATAACCCGGTCGGCAATGGTCAGCATATATTTAATTCTCGTCTTTTCTGTCAGTTCCGCCAACTGCCTGCGCAGGTTCAGCAGACTGTCCAGCGAGGGCGTAATGTTCCCCGCCTCCTCCACCGGCCGCAGATAAATATAATCGACGCCCATATGATCCAGTTCTCTGACCAGACCCATCAGATTACCCTGATTTCTTGTCGTCAGCACATACCCCACACCGACAAAAGTTTCACGGGGATTTCTCGCCCCTGCCATTTTCTCCAGATTTTTCAGAACACGCCCAAAACAATCGACGCCTTTTTCCCTCTTATATTCTTCCTCCGTACTGGAATCCAGAGATACCCGGATCCATTTCAGTCTACCGACGCAGTCGGATATATCGGTTGTACCGTTGGATATTAATCCCATATCCACATGATGCTTTTCTCCTGCTTCCACCGCCTGCCGGAAATGCGGATGCAGCGTCGGCTCCCCGCCGCCTTCCAGCGTAACGCCGGTTCCGTGTGTCCCGAATTCACACAGCAGTTCTTCGATTATTTCCGGTTGTAACGTCGCGCCGTTTTTCCGTAATTCCCGGTCTGTACACCATTCGCAGTGCAGATTACAGCGGTCCGTCAGATGCAGCTCCACGCTGATCGGAAACTGTTCGTCCATTTTTTTCATGCCGTTTCGCAAGGCAAGAATCGAATTCACTTTCTTATCATTCAGGAGTAGTTTCAGCTTACTGTATTCAAATTCATCCCAGTAATTGGCATGTTCCATCTTTTCTTCTCCATTCCCATTTTTCGTTCTTTCATTCCCACAGAGCATGCCATTCGGGAGCCAGTTCATCCCAGGAAGAATGCTTCCATATGATTTCCCTGTTTCCCGCGCATTTCTCTTTGTATGCCTCTATATGTAACACAATCTCCTGTAACATATCGGTTACATCCGCTATGTTGTCCGCATCCAGAAAGAAAATGCCCATTTCGTGGAGCGAACGATACGGAAGCCATTTCCCGGCAATCACGACGCTGCCGCTGTACATCTCCTCCAGCATTGTGGAACTCAACTGATCTGTCGTCTGCACATGAATCATAATATCCGAGATCAGAGCGTACTCCGCCATTCCCGCAAAGTCCATAAACGCCGTTAAAATCACATAGTCAAGACCTGTTTCTTTCAGCCGCTTATCCACATCGGCGATATAAGACTCCGCCCCCTGCGGATAGGTCATGGGAAACACAAAGGCCAGCCGCCTTTTTAATTCCTCCGGTAGTTTACACAGAGCGTCAATGATCTTCATATGCTGATGGGAGTTGTTAGCGTTATGACCGCAGGTAACGACAAAGCGATCCGGCGGAATATGAAACTTTTCTCGTATCTCCCGCTTTGGCGTATCCTTTTTGTCATTAATCAGCTCCAATACTTCAATCCCAAAGGGCAGTAAGCCGGTTTTATCCCGAATGGCCGCTCCGTAATACGCCACAAACTCGCAGACCGTTCCCGCCGTCTCCGCCGTTATCGTATCGGCCCGTAAAATAATGTCTCTCTTAAAGTCTTTTTCCTCTTTTCCGGTGCGATAAAAATCGCTTCCCCCTACATTCAAATTGAGTTTTCTGGTCTTTTCCCGTATTTCCCGGGCAAAATATGCCCATTCCCGCTCTATCCACAGCAACTGCATGGCGTCATAGACCGGCAGTTGGTTTAAAATGCTCTGTAAATCAGACATGGTTTGAAAAAAATAGATATGCTTTACATGCGCCGCTCCGATCTCGTCCTTATACTCCTCCGCGCTCGTAAGAATACTGAACTCTATATCGGAATATCTTGCGGAAATATTTTCAATCAGCTGTTTCGCATAGGTTGAATAAAACGTGCATAACACCATCACCTTTTTCCGGTCGGTTCCCGCTTCTTTCGCACGGAGCAGATCGTATTGGATTAACGGCCTCTCAGCGCTTCTCAATTTGTTCTTATCCAAAGGATATATCTCACAATCACGGTCATTACATGCATGAAACTCCCGGTAAAAAAATATTCTGCCCCGGCAAACGCCCATCTCCACAAGCTGTTCCGCCATTGCAATTCCATGTCTTGTTGAAGCGATGATAACGTTACATTCTGTTCGCTTTATTTCCCCGGGGGATTTTATAATATAGCCGCCTGACGTTTCTCCCCATTTCGTATTGTCATTGTCCGCAAGGAACAGAATATGGTGGTTTCTCTGTAATAATTGTACTGCGGCTTTTCCCACCTCCCCGGTTCCAAACACGATAATATCCATACATCATCTTCCTTCCTGCTGCCTGAATTTTATTCAGCCATGATAAATGACAAATATTTTTTATTTAATATGTCCAAATCGACTTCCGCAATCTTACCCTCGTCAATTCCCATTTCAATCAAATCTTTCTTTACCTGATTTTTCACATTAGCATATGATATGGCGATAATGATAAAGTCAAAATGAAAAGAAAGGATGTCTTCCGGAGCAATTACATCAAAATCCACGTTGCCATGCGACTTCCAGCTCTTATCCGCCATTGCGACTATTTTATAATTACCTGTGCTATTTACTGCACCGTATATTTGTTTTCCCAGTTTCCCTGCTCCATAAATCAGTATTTGGCTCCCTTTTCTGACTTTCCGATAGGGAAACAGAAAATCACTTGTTACTTTTACAACTTCCTGATAATCTTTCAGCATTAATGCGTGATACATATGCAGTCTGTTTTTCTTTTTCAGAATTTCTTTGGTAGTACTACCGAATTCTGACCGTTCAATCGCATTGTCTATTGTCTGATATAC
>CATLGN010000058.1 GCA_949935685.1 uncultured Lachnospiraceae bacterium
AGTCGGGCTGCTGTCCGGCGGCCAGCGGCAGGCATTGACGCTGCTGATGGCGACGCTGATCGAGCCGAAGCTGCTGCTTTTGGATGAGCATACGGCGGCGCTTGATCCCAAGACGGCAAAAACGGTACTTGATCTGACGGAAAAAATTATCGTGGAGCGCAATCTGACGGCATTGATGGTGACACATAATATGAAAGACGCCATCCGTCTGGGGAACCGTCTGATTATGATGCATGAGGGCCGGATTATTTATGATGTGGCAGGAGCGGAAAAGAAGCGGCTGCATGTGTCGGATCTCCTTGCGAAGTTCGAGGAAGCCAGCGGCGGCGAGTTTGCAAATGACCGGATGATACTGTCATAACGGATGTTATAACTCTGCAAGAATTTCTACAAAAATACTGGATTTTTTGGCATAAATATGAGAAAATGGTAGAGATGATTGCGACGGGGCTGTGTCAGGCGGCGGAGCTTCGTTAAAAAGAATAATCTACATATTGAAAGGAGTTTTCACATGATTTATTCAAAAGAAGTGGAAGAAATGACTTGTGTGGCACAGGGCGTTCATCATGGCTGTGCTCCAATCCCGGAAGAAGCTAAATGGGTTCAGGCGAAAAAAGTAGAAGACATTTCCGGTTTGACACATGGCGTGGGCTGGTGTGCGCCGCAGCAGGGTGCGTGCAAACTGACCCTGAACGTAAAAGAAGGAATCATTCAGGAGGCGCTGGTAGAAACCATCGGTTGTTCCGGTATGACACATTCGGCAGCGATGGCATCCGAGATTCTGCCGGGTCTTACTGTTATGGAAGCTCTGAATACTGACCTTGTATGTGATGCGATCAACACGGCGATGAGAGAGTTGTTTTTACAGATCGTGTACGGACGTACACAGTCTGCATTTTCCGAAGACGGTCTCCCGGTTGGCGCCGGTCTGGAAGACCTCGGCAAAGGGCTGAGAAGCCAGGTTGGTACCATGTATGGTACATTGAAGAAAGGTCCCCGTTATCTTGAGATGGCAGAAGGTTATGTTACAGGCATCGCGCTTGATAAAGACGATCAGATCATCGGCTACAAGTTCGTGAGCCTTGGCAAGATGACTGACTTTATCAAGAAGGGCGACGATCCGAATACGGCATATGAGAAGGCATGCGGACAGTACGGACGTGTGGATGATGCTGTTAAGATCATCGACCCCAGAGTAGAATAATAGGAGGAGGACAATACAATGGCATTATTTGAATCATATGAGAGACGTATTGATAAAATCAATGGTGTATTAAACGGCTATGGCATCTCTTCCCTTGAAGAAGCAGAAAAAATTACAAAAGATGCCGGACTGGACGTATATGAGCAGGTTAAGAAGATTCAGCCGATCTGCTTTGAAAATGCATGCTGGGCATATACGGTGGGCGCAGCGATCGCAATCAAAAAAGGCTGCAAAAAAGCTGCCGACGCTGCCGCTGCGATCGGAGAGGGGCTGCAGGCATTCTGTATTCCCGGTTCCGTTGCCGACACCCGTAAGGTAGGCCTGGGCCATGGCAATCTTGGCAAGATGCTTCTGGAAGAAGAGACAGACTGCTTCGCATTCCTGGCAGGTCACGAGTCGTTTGCCGCTGCAGAAGGCGCGATCGGTATTGCCGAGAAGGCAAACAAAGTGCGTAAGAAACCGCTCCGCGTTATCTTAAACGGACTTGGCAAAGACGCTGCCCTGATTATTTCCCGTATCAACGGTTTTACTTTTGTGGAGACAGAGTATGATCCGTATACCAACGAAGTAAAAGAGATCAGCAGAACGCCGTATTCCGAGGGCCTTCGCGCAAAGGTAAACTGCTATGGCGCAAACTCCGTTCCGGAAGGCGTTGCAATCATGTGGAAAGAAAACGTAGACGTATCCATCACAGGAAACTCCACGAACCCGACCAGATTCCAGCATCCGGTTGCAGGGACCTATAAGAAAGAGAGAACAGAAGCAGGAAAGAAATACTTCTCCGTAGCATCCGGCGGTGGTACGGGACGTACGCTGCATCCTGACAATATGGCTGCAGGTCCCGCTTCCTATGGTTTCACGGATACACTGGGCCGTATGCATTCTGACGCACAGTTCGCAGGTTCTTCTTCCGTACCGGCGCATGTGGAAATGATGGGCCTGATCGGTATGGGCAATAACCCGATGGTAGGCGCTACCGTAGCGGTTGCCGTAAGTATCGAGGAAGCGGCGAAGGAAGGCAAGTTTTAAATATAATTTGTGAATTGAAAATGCCGAAAGGCTTGAAAGTACCGTAATCTCCAGGGGTTGCGGTACTTTTTTCGTGCCTGAAAAGGGAAACGGAACCATGCCATGTTTTTAGAAATCCAGACTGGTGAAATCAATCTGTAAATCTGCATAAATGCCTACCGGAATACAGTCATGGAATGTGTATGTTTCCACTTCAAAATGTTCTTGCTCCAAACGGTAAACAAAAATGCGTTCCTTGTAAGGGTCTACAATCCAGTATTCCCGGACCCCTGCGTTTGCGTACAGATTCAGCTTTACGATATAGTCATGGCTGGAATTGCCGGGAGAGACAATCTCGATAATCCAGTCGGGGGCTCCGGTACAGCCACGGTCTGTAAGTTTGTTTTTGTCGCAGATAACGCTTATGTCCGGCTCTACTATGGTTTTGCGGTCCTTCCTCAGCTTGACGGCAAACGGTGCGGGATAGACACGGCACGGCCTGCTTTTTGATTTGAGATAGTCCCGGATTGTTCCGGAAAGCTCCATGAGTATTGTCTGATGGATTCTGGACGGCGCCGCCTGGTTATAAATCAGGTTTCCCTCGATGAGCTCTGCCCGGACATTCTCGGGCAGATTGTAATAATCTTCCTCAGTGTAAATTTTGGATTGTGCTAATGGCATGTCAGACCTCCTCCTTATAAATGCAGTATGGCATGTATTACACGTATAATCAAGGGGGATTTGAATTTAATAGAAAAAGTTATCAGAAAACCGCTTGACATATTATCGAAATGATATTATCATATACATATAAAGATAATATCATAATGATTATAAGACGGGAGGAATGGAAATGAAAACAGCCTATCAGGAGATTGTCAACACAAACAGTATCGGCGCCCGGGAAAATCCGATTTTGATGGAGGAGATTCTGCGAAAGGCGGAGGCAGAGAATATGAAACCGGCCATAGAGAGCAGAGAGCGGGTTTTGTTTCTGGCGATTGACGTGCAGCAGGACTTTATGGAAGGCGGAGCGCTGGGGGTTCCGGGCTCTTTGCAGGATGTGGAATGCATGACGCGGTTTTTGTATGAAAATATGGAGCGGATTTCCAACGTTGCCGTGTCGCTCGATACCCACACGCCGCACCAGATCTTCCATCCCTGCTGGTGGATCGATGAGAATGGAAATCATCCCGCGCCCAATACGCCGATTTCACTGGATGATCTGGACAGGGGCAGATACCGGGCGGTGATCAATCCCGGCGCGTCGCGGGATTATGTCAGACATCTGGAAGCGGACGGAAAAAAGACATTGATCATATGGCCATATCACTGCCTGCAGGGAACAACGGGAGCGGCATTGGAAAACCAGTTTGCCAATATGGTTTACTTTCATTCCGTGGCCAGAAAAACCGTTACACAGCGCATGGTAAAGGGCACAGACCCGTTCAGTGAAATGTACGGTATCTACAGACCGGAATATGATGTGAATCATTATATCAATCTGGAAGCGCTGAATCAGATCGAGCAGTATGACAGAATCGTGATTGCCGGGGAAGCCAAATCGCACTGTGTGCTGGAATCGATCCGGCAGATTTTGAGACATTATGAGAAACGGCCGGAGATTACCCGTAAAGTATACATTTTGGAGGACTGCATGTCTTCCATCCCCGGGTTCGCGGAGGCGACGGAGCGGGCTTTTGCAGACTTTCGCAATACGTATTCCGTTCATATTGTAAAAAGCACCGACAATCTGTTCGGATAAAAGGATATTGATGATCACAGCAAGTCAGGAGGAAAAGACAATGAAACAGTGGCGGGAGACAGAGACTATGACGATAGACGGTCTGGATCGGATCGAGTTGGAAAATACATCGATTATGGAGATTGACAGTGAGAATATCAATTTGATTTTTGTGGGAATTGACCGTTCCGGCTCTATGGGACGGTTTGCGCAGGACATGATAAAAGCGCTGACGGATTTTCGCGATGCATTGCAAACTTCCGGGGAAGCGGATGAAATTCTGGTGGCGCGGGCGGACTTTGCCGCCGATGTTTCCGTGGGAGGATACAAAAGGATTGCGGAATTTGATACGTCCTATGATACGGGCGGCTGTACGGCGCTGTATGACGTGGTTACACTGGGGACGGAAAAGCTGAAAGCATATCGGGATTTTCTGAAAAAAGAGGGAATGCGGGTGAGAGCCGTATTTGCCGTATTCAGCGATGGGAGAAATACCGTGGGAAATAACTTTGCAGGGGCCAGACAGGCGCTTGCCTATCTGAAACAGGAAGAAATTACAACCGCGTTTGTCAGTTTCGGCGGGGAAGCGGTGCAGACGGCAAATGATCTGGGATTTCAGAATATACTTGATGTCGGCAGTTCCGCCTCCGAGCTGCGAAAAGCTTTTCAGTGCCTTTCCCGCTCGGTGATCGAATATTCCAAAACCGTACTGCCGGTGGGGGAAAACTTTTTTGAGCATATGGGAAATTCTTCTGCATTTTCCATATGACCCAAAATCGGCAAGTCGGGAGGAAAAAGAATGGTGATCAATAAGATCGGATGGCATCATCTGGCATATGGCATGAACTGTCAGGATTTTGGGCTGGAAAAGGAAGGGCTGAAGGTTGTCTGTGACGGGTGTTCCGGGGGAACGCATTCGGAGGTGGGAGCAAAGGGATTTTGTCATCTGCTGGACACCGGGCTGCCGCCTGCGGAAGCCTTTGCGAAGCTGACAGCGCTTTTCGGGCAGACACCGGACTATATCCGGGATTATCTCTGCTTTACCATCCTGATTGTGTGGGAGACGGAGGAAGCGTTTTTTCTGACATATTGCGGAGACGGCTATGTGCTGGAGGAAATGCAGGACGGCAGGATTTTGACACGGGAGCTTGCGGGCGGTGAATATCCGCCGTATTATGCTTATCGCTTTGTTGACGCGGGTTTGCCTGCGCGTTATCGGGAAGGAGCCGCATTTCGGACGCGCCGGTATCCGAAACACCGATACAAAAATATCGGCGTCGCCTCCGACGGCATCCGCTATCTGCAGAGAAAACCGGCGCTGTATGCAGAATTTACGGATTTATTGCGGTGCAAAAAGGCGTCTGCCGTAAAGCGTCTGATCAATCGGGAACAAAAGTTGTGTGAAGATGATATAACGGTTGTTATTTAATTTGCCGGAGCATATTGGGAAGGCGGGGAGAGATGAAAGCGGACAACAGGGAACTGCAGAAACTGACAAAGTTGTCGGAAGGCGGGAAGGGCATCATTTATGCCTGGCAGGATAAGGTTCTCAAAATATACAAACAACATGTGGACATGGCTTCCAAAGAGAAAAAGATACGGATGCTGATGGCAAAGAAACTTCCCCGGGAAGTGATCCGGCCGCTGGAGATGGTGTGCAATCAGGACGGCAGAATGATCGGATTTTTGATGGAACGGGTGGAAGGGGAGGAAATTCGGCGGCTGGCAAATGCGAAGTACAGAAAGGCCAATCGTGTTGACACCCGTGAAACGCTTGCTGTCCTTGTCCGCATGTGGCGAACCATGGAGAAAATCCATCAGGCGGGAATCTGTATCGGTGATCTGAATGACAGAAATATATTGTTTAACCGGACGGGCGATGTGTTTTTTATTGATTGTGACAGTTGGAGCGTGGGAACGGAGCATTGTCAGGCCGTTATGGAGTTGTTTCGGGATCCGCTGATGACAGGCAATGTATTTACGAAGGAGACGGATTTGTATGCCGCCTGCATTATCATCTGGAAACTTTTGACAGGGATCCATCCATATGGCGGGACGATGGAACCGGATATGAATATTGTGGAACGGATGAGACGGGGCATTTGCGTGATTGATAATCCGGACGTGAAAATCCCGCGGACGGTCAGAGGATGGCAGCATATCAGCCCTGCGCTTGTGGCGGCGCTGAAGCGGGTATTTGTGCATACGAGCCGGGAGCTTGGCGGGGAATTGGAAGGAATGTATGCAGATCTGTGTTCCGGCAGCAGCGTTTCCCACATTCCGTCTGTGCTTTCGGCGGAGGAGAAGACAGAAGAAAGACTGCGGACGACGGCGTTGTTACGGGGAGCGGATGTGCGGATTGTCTGGGATGAATTTTGTTATCTGGACCGGACGGATCGGGTTGTCTGCATTGCGACGGGAGAGAAAATTTCCTGGGAGCCGGGGGTCTCGTACCATTTTCTGCAAGACGGGACCGCGGTATTGGCATACGCGGATCGATTTTCTTTTACGGCAGCGGGGCATTGCTGTGAGATGGCAAAAAAATATGGCAGCCGGATTTGCACGGACGGCAATTCCGTTTATTATATTACGCCGGGCGATACGCTGATGCGGGTGACGGTGACAGAAAGCGGCAACGGAATCCGCCCGCTGGCGGACTGTGGCTATGAAGCGTATTTTGCGGCAGCGGATGGGCATTTTTGTCTTGTGAGCCGATGCGGGAGCAGTCTGGTGGTCAACTGTGACGGCAGAAATGCGGAACTGGATGATACGGGCAGGATTATGGATTATGGGATTCACAGAGATCCTGTCCGGGGAAGCTGGCTGGTTGTGCTGGAACATGACAGCGGCGTCTTCCGCACCGGCATCGTCCGCAATGGCGTCGCGTCGGTTACGGAGCAGATTTGCTATCCCTGCAGTCCGGGCAGTCTGTGCATGTCAGACCATACGCTGTATGTCCCCATGGACGGGCGGATTCGGGCGTACGATTTCCCAAAACGGATATTCCGGGATTTCGACTGCGAAGCGGTATCCGCCGGGAGCCGGCTTGTAAAATTAAGAAACGGCTTCCACATCGTCAATGACGAAAATATCTATTGCTTTCCGGCCTGAAAAATATTATGCTTAAATAGATGCGGCAGAGAAATTACCGCAGGCCGACAGGGGGAATGAGTATGGGAACATATGCGATGTCAGCGGAAGAGAGGGCCTGGCTGGAAACGTATCATATCGCAGATTTCGACAGGCCGTCGGTGGCCGCTGATATGGCGGTTTTTTCCATTATGGGAACGGAGATGCGGGAAACGGCGGAACGGAAAAATTACCGGAAAGATCCGGAAAAATGTCTGAAACTGTTACTGATCCGGCGCGGCTCTCATCCTTTTAAAAACCGATGGGCGCTGCCGGGCGGATTCTGCCGCCGCGGAGAGAGCACGCAGGAGACGGCGCGGCGGGAACTGCAGGAAGAAACCGGTGTCCGGGACGCTTATCTGCGTCCGTTTGCCATATTCAGCGAAGTGGACCGGGATCCGCGGGGATGGATTATATCCCATGCGTTTCTGACGCTGATCGACGGGGCGCGCTATCGGGTGCATGAGGGTTCCGATGCCTGGGAGGCGCGCTGGTTTCGGGTGGAACTGAAAAAAGAGGAAAATGACAGAGTGATAGCGGCGGATTGCGCCGGGATTATCAATACATATACACTGTGTCTTTCCGATGCGGAAGATGGCGGTACGGAGCTGACGGCGGTAATCCGGGAAGACAAACAGTTTCAAAACTATCATGAAAACCTGCACTACGAGATCGTCAACGCCGGCGGATTGGCATTTGATCATGCGTCTGTCATACTGTGCGCGTTTCTGGAACTGCGTCGTCAGGTGGAAGCGGGAGGAACGATTGTATTTGATCTGATGCCGGAGCTTTTTACACTGTCGGAATTGCAACAGGCATACGAAGTGGTACTTGGCAGAACGCTGCTGACAGCGAATTTTCGGAGGAAGATTGCCCCCCTTGTGGCAGAGACACAGGAGGCGGCTGCGGGTGCGGGGCATCGGCCGGCGCGTCTGTTTCGGCGAAATCTGGATGCCTTTTATCGTTAAGAGGGGGAGGTGAGCGGACGAAAAGAAACTATGTTTGGAGGATACTGATTGCGATCTGTGCTGTCGCCT
>CATLGN010000059.1 GCA_949935685.1 uncultured Lachnospiraceae bacterium
CAGGGGGCAGGCGTCTCGTTTTCCTGTTATCAGACGTATGCGGACGGGGCTGACGGATTTGCGGAGGCCGTGGAACGCGCGGTTGCCGATGGGGCGGGTATTATTATCTGTTCGGGATATGATTTTCAGGAGGCTGTGGGGATGCTGCAGGACGCATATCCGGGGACTTCTTTTTTACTCTTGGACGGCGTTCCGCTGGACGAGGCGGGAAATCCTGTGGAGATTGCGGGAAATGTACACTGTGTTTCCTTTCGGGAAGAAGAATCGGGCTATCTTGCGGGTTATCTTGCGGTTCTGGAGGGATACCACAGTCTGGGATTTATCGGCGGCAGGGAAGTGCCCGCCGTGATGCGGTATGGTTATGGTTATCTGCAGGGTATCGACGATGCGGCGCGGGCAATGGCGCTTTCGGGGGTAACGGTACATTACTGGTATGCGGACAGTTTTGAACCGGCGGAAAACGTCGAAGAGACGGCGGCAGCATGGTATACGGCGGGGACGGAGGTCATCTTTGCCTGTGGCGGTTCGCTGTATGAGTCTGTGCTGAAGGCGGCGGAGGACGGAGACGGCATGCTGATCGGCGTGGACACGGATCAGAGCGCCTTGTCGGAGCGGTTTCTGACCAGTGCGGTCAAAGGGCTGGACGATGCGGTAGTCATCTCACTGGACGATTATTTTGCGGCAGGCAGGAAGTGGTCGGAGGAGTTCGCCGGGCAGGCGGCGCGATACGGAATTCGGGAACGCTGCGGAGGGATTCCGGTTATGGATACCGAGTGGCGGTTCCGACATGTGACGATAGACGAATATTACGAAATGTGCCGACAGATTAAGCAGGGGATTGTTACCGTGTCAGACGAGACGGATGCGCCGCCGGAGGTATCTGTTGTCACGGTTGATCGGATACAGGGGGATTAGCAATGCACGGAAAAGTCGGAGCGGCAGGAAAAATGCCGTGGCGTCTGCTTGCGGCCGTGCTTTGCACGGCAGTTTTCCTGTATGGCTGCGGGCGGTATGTACCGGCCGGCGGAACGGGCGCGGAGACGGCGCATACGGAAGATGTGCCGGAAGGGATGCGTGCGGCCAATCAGGAACGCATCGCCCGCGGAGAAGTATGGATTTCCACAGAAAATCTGGCGGCATATGCGTCTGCGATGACGCTGCGTTATGACGAAATATCGCGCCAGATGGTGTATTCCGTCACGATGCCGCAGGTCCCGGAGAGCGACGATGCGTACCTGTATCTGTTTGCCTGTGGAAGTTACGACGATTCGCCGGCGCTGCAGGGCGCTCCGGTGGCGCTGGGACTGAAGCGGAAGAACTGTGAAATTTCATTTACCTGTCAGGAGGGCGATCTGTTTCGGCTGTTTGTTCCGGCGCTTTTGATCGACGGGAGCTATATACCGGTCGGACAGGGCGTTTATCTGTCCAATCCGGAGGCGATGGCAGAGAATCGCTCGGCCTATCCGAAAACCGCTTCCAAAAAAGGTCTTCTGCTGGATCCGGCGATGTTGTATACGGACGAACTGACGGAACTGGGCGTGAAACATGCAATTTATAATATTCCGCTGTCGCATATTATGGGGGAGACGACGAATGCGCTCTGTCCCACGATCGAATATATGTATCAGGGAACGTGTTACTATTTTAACGGAGCGGAGATTTTCGCCTATGATACGCTGTTTTCCTATCTGACAGATCTGGGGATGTGTAACACGGCGATCGTACTGAACGACTGGAATGAAACGTACGGGGAGATGATTCATCCACAGGCGTATCATCCCGACAGTGGTGCGTATTATTATATGTTTAATACGGCGGAGGAGGCGGGGACGAAGGCGCTGGAGGCGGTGGCGAGTTTTCTGGCGCAGCGGTATTCGGATGGGGAGCACGGTATGGTGCATAACTGGGTGATCGCCAATGAAATCAACCAATATCGCCTTTGGAATTATATGGAAACCGACGATATTATCTGCTATGCCCGGGAATTTGAAAAAGCGTTTCGAATCTTTTATCAGGCTGTACGGAGCCATTATGCCAATGCGAAGGTCTATTTCAGCATTGACCATGACTGGAACAGCAACGGCGGCGATAACAGCGAATATTTTAATGCCCGGGATCTGATCGAAGCCTTTCATGAAGCGGCGGTGGCGCACGGAAATTACGACTGGGGCGTTGCGATTCATCCTTATCCCGACCCGTTGACCCGTGTGAATTACTGGTCGCAGACATATGACAAAACGCAGGATGCGGAGCTTCTTACGATTATGAATCTCAGCGCGCTGACAGACTTTTTCCGGCAGGATAAATATCTGGATACGAAAGGGAATGTGAGGAATATTACCATCACGGAGCTGGGTTTTTCTTCCAGGGCAGGACAGAAATTGCAGGCGGCGGCATATGCTTACTGTTACTATATTGTGGATGCCAATCCCTATATCGATGCGCTGATACTAAACCGACAGACGGATGCGCCGGAAGAAATGCGGCAGGGGCTTGCGTTTGGCATTTATGAATATGATCATACCGAAAAATATATCAGGGATGTCTTTCGCTGCATCGATACCGGCGAAGCGCAGCAATATACCGGCTTTATGCTGAACATACTGGGGGCGGAAAGTCTGGAGGAGGCGCTGGCCTGGGCGAAATAAGAAAAAAAGATTGACCTTATACTGACTATACCCTTTATAATCTGCCTATCATAATAAAGGGGTGATGGTATGAATATCAATGAACTGGAGAACAGAACGGGAATTACAAAACAGAATATCCGATTTTACGAAAAAAAGGGACTGCTTCGTCCGACACGAAATGAACAGAATCATTACCGGGAATATCAGGAAGCGGATGTGGTGTGCCTGCAGCAGATTAAAATATTGCGGAAACTGGACTTGCCGATTGCGGAGATCCGCAGGATTTTTATGCGGGAGGAAACATTGAGCGAAGCCATGCGGGAGCATGAGAAGACGCTTGCCGCAAGACAAATGGAGCTTGACGCCTGCATCAATATATGCCGCAGTCTGCAGGAGACGGAACTGGATACGATGGATACGGCAGAAATTCTGGAAAAAATGGACAAGGCAGAACAGGGCGGCGGCCTGTTTGCATCGATTATTGCGGACTATAAAAAAGTTGCGCGGGCGGAGGCGGAAAAGACGTTTTCCTTTATGCCGGATACGATGGCGATGAATCCGCAGGAATTTACGGAAGCGCTGGTACAGTATGCCGAAAAAAACAAGCGTGAACTTGTTATGATAAGAGAGAGTATGTATCCGGTTTTTATGCTGGATGGAGAGGAGTATACGGCAGAGCGCAGATGGACGCGCTTTGGCGCGTATATACAGTGTACGATGACATATCCGCAAACGGTGGAACCGGCGGAAGTGCCGGAGAAACGGAGAAAATGGTATCGCTTTCTCTATCGCTATATGGCGTCGATACTTCTTGTGCTTTTTCTGATCGCAACAAGGGGTAAATGGGGCGTGCTTTTGGGTATTGTACTTGTGCCGTATCTGGTCTGGATGTTTCGGCACGGATGAAGAAAGCGCGCCGGTGTGCATCGGCGCGGGGAGGAGAGCTATGACTTTTGCAGATGTACCGTTATTTTTTTCTCTGCAGGAAGCGCTGGCAGCGCTGTTTGGAAATCATGTCAGGGTGGCGCGCTCTGACCGCGTCGCGGGCGGGGATTGTAATCAGGCGTTTCGCCTGACGCTGGATAACGGTATGTCTGTTTTTATGAAAGTGAACCGAACCGAAAATGCAGCGTTTTTTGCGGCGGAGACGGCGGGGCTGCGCGCGATCGCACAGACGGGAGCCATCGGGACGCCGGGCATTTTGTGCCGCGGAACGGACTCGGACGGCTATGCCTTTTTGATGCTGGAACTGATTGTGGGAGCACGGCGCGTTCCGGCTTATCAGGAGACCTTTGCGCGCGAACTCGCCGCCATGCACCGTGCGGACACGGCGGCGTTTACGGGAGCCGGCCGGTTTGGATTTCACAGCGATAACTATATCGGTTCCGGGGAACAGTCCAATGCGCCGCATGACAGTTGGACGACGTTTTTCCGGGACTGCCGGCTGGAGCCGCAGTTCCGCCGGGCCGCGGGCTATCTGGATACGGCGGACCGGAAACGGGCGGCGAGACTGCTGGAAAAGACGGCGGACATCCTTGTGGAACCGCCGCATCCGTCTTTGCTGCACGGTGATCTCTGGTCGGGAAACGTTATGACGGGAGACGATGGGAAGGCATGGCTGATTGACCCGGCTTCCTATGTCGGGCATGCCGAGGCGGATCTTGCGATGACGGAGCTTTTCGGGCGGTTTTCGCAGACTTTTTATGACGCTTACCGTGAGGCGGCTCCATTGCAGCCGGGGTATGCGGAACGCCGGGATTTTTACAATCTGTATCATCTTTTGAATCATCTGAACCTGTTTGGCGCTTCCTACCTGCCGTCTGTCCGCCAGATTATGCGGAAATATGGATAACAGACAGGCTGACCGGCGCACATTCCGGCTTTTTTGACATATGATGGCAGAAAGGGTTAGGGGGACGCTGTCTATGTCAAAGGAAGGGAATGTTGCGCCTCTGGAAAATATGTGCAGCTTTCATGGCCTGACACCGGCTATGATGGATCTGCCTTATCCGCCCATTCGGGTGCAGGCGAAAAACCGGGCGTATGCCGATCTGCTGAGCGTGGATTATTGTGGGGCGGTATCGGAACTGTCGGCCATCACACAGTATATCAACAATGAAAACCGTCTGGCGTGTGAGAACTGTCCGCTTGCCAAAACGCTTCTCAGCATTGCGATGGCGGAGATGATGCATCTGCAGAAATTGGGGGAACTGATCTGGCTTCTGGGCGGAGAGGTGGATTTTGTGGCAAGGTACTGCGGCGGAAGAAAACGGATGTGGACGCCGCAATATCTGACACTGCCCTGTCAGACAGCCGAAATGCTGGCGGCTGATGTGGAGAGTGAAAAACAGGCCATTGCGCAGTATGCGATGCATATCCGGCAGATGGATGATGCGTGCGTGAATGCGGTTATACAGCGCATTATCAAGGATGAAGAGTATCATATTATGATGCTGCAGACACTGATAAAAGAATTGTAATACTGCTTGACATATAAATCTTACATGTGTAATATATAGTGCACGAGGTGTGGGATTTATGATGTATGGAAGCAGGAAAAACAAAATGCTGGCGGCGGTTATCGTCTGTGCGATCGCCGCCGCAACAGGATGCGGCGTACAGACGGAGCGGAATATTGTGACAACGGAAGCGATGGCCGGTACGGTTATGCAGAAAGACACAGAGACGGAAGCAATGGGACTCTGTGCGCAGACGGCCGTCGGGGTTTCCCGTGATTTTTATGAAAACGGGGCAGCATATGATGCGGCCGACTGCATGGAGATGATCGGCGGTATTGTGCGCCGGCTCGGCGCCCATGGCTATACGGCGGTTGACAGCGGGAATCAGGTGGATATGACAGGCGCGCAGCGGGTTATCCGGTTCTGCGCCGCGGTTGATGCCGGGGAAACAGCGGGTTTGACGGTTATATCGGTTGTCTCACCGGATACGTTTCGGGTTTACGCGTTTTGTACGGAAAACGGCGGCGTTACCATTGCCAGCGGATATTATGTGTGCGGTGAAGACGGACATGCACAGCAGCAGAGTATGGCGGTGTATCCCGCAGAGACATGGGAGTACACAGAAGAGGGATATTTGCTGTTTTCCGGGCGGTATCGCACGGACTTTGATTCCGTGCTCGCGCTCAGCGACGTGCCGGTGCATACGGCTCTGCGGGTAAAGCCGCTGGACGCGAGATACCGGGAATGGAACAGGCGCTATCTGCAGCCGGTCGGATACCGGGATCACAATATGTTTCTTACGGACTGGAGCGAGACGGATTTCGGGGAACTGGATTTTTATGATTTGTTTGACAGGCTGTATCCGCTTGTTTATCAGCGGCCGCTGCCATATACGGCTGGTGATGATCTGAATGTGGATACGCCGTATCAGATACCCGGACCGGTATTTGAGAATGTTCTTCTGCGATATTTTCGTATGGACAGCGAAATGCTGCGGGAGAAGCTGGGTTATGACACGGTGCATAAGACGTATCCATATGTGGCAAGGGGATTTGCGGAAGCCGGGGAACCGGATATTCCGTATCCGGAAGTGGCAGGCGGCACGGAAAATGATGAAGGCACGCTTACGCTGACCGTGAATGCAGTCTGGCCCAAAGAGGATACAGCGCGGGCATTTTTGCATGTGGTTGTGATTCGGCCGCTGGCAGACGGCGGTTTTCAATATGTGTCGAACCGGATGCTTACGCCGGAAGCAGAGAGATCTTCTCTGTGGCTGCTTCCGCAGACGGAGAGCTGCCTGTTCCGGCAGTCGGAGAAGGAGACACTGGAACGGCAGGCATTGACGGCGGCTGCGGAGGCGGAGGAAGTCTATCGGCATGTGGATACGGCCGAAGGGCCGGCCTATTCCTCCAATATTCAAAATTTCACCGCGGAACAGTGCCGGGAAGCGGCGCATCTTCTCGGACAGGCTGGCTACGTCAGTGTCACGGCGGACACAAATATGGAAAATGGCAAGGCGCTGGAAGACTTTTACCGCGCATATACGGAAAAGAGAGAAGCTATGGTGACGGTATACCAGGTCAATCCGGACGGGCTGATCGGCGCCATGACGTTTCTGTATCGGGATCATGCGATACAGACATATTACATCGGAATCGGCTGGCAAAACGGCGGCATACCGGAGATCAGGCATACGGTAATCAGCGACATCGCGGAGATCAGACTGACGGAAAAGGGATATTTTATTTATACCTATGCCGATCAGATGCAATATGCCGGTATGCGGCAGTACTGGCGTATACGGCCGTTATCCGATGCATGCAGAGAAATGACGCGCAGATATGTCGCCGGATTAAGCTATGCGGGGTATCCGCTGCTTACCGTGGACTGGGATGCGGAAACGGTGGATACGATTCTGGAACCCTGTATGTTTACCGACATTTACCGGATGCATACGGGAAAAAGTCTGCAGGCTGAGAACGGCAGGATACCGGCACAATTGTTCGAGGAGATTATGACGGTATATTTTCCCGTGTCCGTCGAACAGTTGCGGGAGACATGCGGATATGAGGAAAGCAGTGAAAGCTATCCGTATGAAATGGCTGTGGGAAGTCAGTATGCGCCGTTTGGGGAGGTCGTCGATTATCGGGAACATGCGGATGGGACAATTACGCTTTTTGTGGACGGCGTATGGCCGGATTATGATACGGACCGCGCTTATGCGAATGAGATTATCGTGCAGCCGTTTGCAGACGGCACATTCCGCTATCTGGCCAATTCGGTGGAGCGGATTGACGGGGGTTCGTTGGATATGTAATTTGTCGAAAATTCACAGAAAATTCTGGAAATAGTGGAAATTGATACAATTTTAGGGTATAATGTAAAAAAAGTACATTATGGGAGGGATAGTGAAATGAGGAGATTACTTATATGCGGCATGGCGCTTTTACTGTCATTTTCTTTCACGGGATGCGGCAAATGTGAGCATGAATACGATGCCGGCGTGATGACAAAGGAAGCGACCTGTACGGAGGAGGGAGAAAAAACATTTACCTGTTCTCTGTGTAAGGAAACCAAAACGGAAAGTGTGGCAAAAACAGAGCATACATATAAGGAAGAGGTTACGAAAGAACCTACGTTCAGCGAGGAAGGGGAGAAAACCTTTACCTGCGAAAACTGCGGCGATACTTATACGGAGCCGATTCCGGTCCGGGATGATGAAGTGGTTGTGACCGTGACGGATAAAAAGAACCTGCCGATGGATGTGGAGGCAGGAAGATTTTCGGACAGGGTTGAACTTACGTTTGAAGTTCAGAACATGACCGATAAAACAATCAAGGGCGTTCAGGGCAATCTGACAGTCTCTGACCTGTTTGACGAAGATATTATGAAATCACACTGTGACTTTACCGGGAACAGTATCCCGGCGGGGGAATCGATAAC
>CATLGN010000060.1 GCA_949935685.1 uncultured Lachnospiraceae bacterium
GGAAGCGGTACATATATCCGCGGCCGTAATCGGAAAAGTGCGGGAAGGAAACGACAGAATTGTCATAAATGGCGGGGAGCGGCGCTTTCTGGAACCTCCCAAAACAGATGAACTGTATCGGGTAATATAATACGGCTCCGTCGGGAGCCGGGAATGGGAGATGGATTATGAGAGAACAGATTTTGGCAATTATAGAAAAAAACAGCCGGATCGATTTAAAAGAGCTGGCTGTGCTTTTGGGCGTGGAAGAACTGGACATCGTAAATGAACTGGCGGCTATGGAGGCGGAGGGGATTATCTGCGGCTATCATACGCTGATCGACTGGGAAAAGACGTCCATTGACAAAGTGACGGCGCTGATCGAAGTGCGTGTGACACCGCAGCGCGGACAGGGCTTTGACAACATTGCGGAGCGGATTTACAAATATCCCGAGGTGACGGCGGTCTATCTGATTTCGGGGGCATACGACCTGCTCGTGACGCTGGACGGCAAAAATCTGCGGGACATTTCGCGCTTTGTATCCGACAAACTTTCGACTATGGATTATGTGCTCAGCACGGCGACGCATTTTATCCTGAAGAAATACAAAGATCACGGTACGATTTTGACGAAAAAATATGAAGATACGAGAGAGAAGGTGTCGCCATGAGAAATCCGTTATCGGAGAGAACGGTCGGCCTGAAACCTTCAGGCATTCGAAAGTTTTTTGATATTGTCAGTGAGATGGACGATGCGATTTCACTCGGCGTGGGGGAACCCGATTTTGATACGCCGTGGCATATCCGCGACGAGGGAATCTATTCTCTGGAAAAGGGGCGGACATTTTATACGTCCAACGCGGGTCTGAAAGAGTTGAAAGAAGAAATTGTGCGGTATCTGGACAGACGTTTTGGCATCCGCTATGATGCGGGCCAGGAAGTGCTTGTCACAGTGGGCGGCTCGGAAGCGATCGACATTGCCCTGCGGGCGATGCTGAATCCGGGCGAGGAAGTACTGATTCCACAGCCCAGCTATGTATCCTATGAACCGTGCACCATTTTGGCGGACGGCGTTCCGGTGATTATCAATCTGAAAGCGGAAAATGAATTCCGCCTGACAGCGGCGGAACTGCGGGAAGCCATTACCGAAAAGACCAAAGTTTTGATTCTGCCGTTCCCAAATAACCCGACGGGGGCCATAATGGAACGGAAGGATCTGGAAGCGATCGCAGAAGTGATTCGGGAACACGATATTTTTGTGATTTCGGATGAAATATACGGAGAACTGACATACAACGGCGGCCACGTGTCGATCGTCAATATCCCGGGCATGCAGGAGCGCACCGTGTTGATCAACGGTCTTTCCAAGTCTCATGCGATGACAGGCTGGCGTCTGGGTTATGCCTGCGGGCCGGCTCAGATTGTAGCGCAAATGCTGAAAATTCATCAGTATGCCATTATGTGCGCGCCGACGACAAGTCAGTATGCGGCGGTGGATGCGCTCAAAAACGGAGACGAAGACGTCAGTCAGATGCGTGAAGCCTATAACCAGAGACGGCGGTATTTGCTGCACGCCTTTCGACAGATGGGACTGGAGTGTTTCGAGCCTTACGGCGCGTTCTATGTCTTTCCCTCGATTCAGGAGTTTGGCATGACAAGCGAAGCATTTGCGGAGCGATTTCTCGCGGAAGAAAAGGTGGCTGTCGTACCCGGTACGGCGTTCGGGGAGAGCGGTGAAGGGTTTGTGCGTATTTCCTATGCGTATTCTCTGGAAAACCTGAAGTTGGCAATCGGGAAGCTGGAACAGTTCGTGGAAAAGCTGCGCCGGGAACGGAGAAAGTAACATCGTATGATGAATATTGTGCTGCATCAGCCGGAGATTCCGGCCAATACGGGGAATATCGGAAGGACCTGTGTGGCCGCGGGCGCGCGGCTGCACCTGATCGAGCCGCTCGGGTTCCGGCTGAGCGAAAAAGAGATAAAACGGGCGGGAATGGATTATTGGGCACAGTTGGATGTGCGGCGATATGTCAATTATGACGGCTTTCTGGAACAGAATCCGAATGCGAAACTCTGGTATGTCACGACCAAAGCGAAGCAGGTCTATACGGAAGCCGCATTCGGGCCGGACGATTATCTGATGTTTGGAAAAGAGAGCGGCGGTATCCCGGAGGAAATTCTCGTGGAGCATCCGCAGCGATGCATTCGCATTCCGATGCTGGATACGATTCGCTCGTTGAATCTGTCCAATTCCGTGGCCATCGTGTTGTACGAAGCGCTGCGACAAAATAATTTTGCGGATATGAAACGGGAGGGGGAGCTGCACCGCCTGCAATGGCGGTGAGGGGCTTCCCCTCCCCTGTTTCATTTCCGGTTTCTATTCATCGTCATCGTCTTCCCCTTTGGCCAGCGTAAAAATAAATTCGGTTCCCACGCCCTCGGTGCTGACAACATTGATATTTTCACCGTGAGACTGAACGATTTCCTTTACAATAGAAAGGCCCAGTCCGGTGCCTTTTTTATCTTTGCCGCGGGAGAGGTCGGTTTTGTAAAAACGATCCCAGATCAGCTTCAGGCTGTCTTTGGGAATGCCGATGCCGTTGTCCTTGACGGAGATCAGTACTTTGCTGCTCTTTTCAGTCGTCTCGATTTTGATAATGGAATCGTTGTGACTGAATTTGATGGCATTGTCGAGCAGGTTATAAAGAACCTGCTGAATCTTGTCAGGATCGGCGTTGACGGTAAGTGCCTCTCCGGTCAGTACAAGTTCGATGGCGATCATTTTGCTGGTGCAGATGCCCTCAAAGGCGGCTGCGGTATTGCGGATTGTCTCGTTAATATCGAAGTCCGTGCGTTCCAGCAGCATCCCTTTCGTATTCAGGTTATTGAGCTGCAGCAGGCCGTTGGTCAGCTTGGTCAGCCGCTCGGTTTCGTTGAGCACGATGTGCAGGTATTTTTCATGCATTTCCGGCGGAACGGTGCCGTCCAGCATGGCTTCCAGATACCCCTTAATGGAAGTCAGGGGGGAGCGGAAATCATGAGAGACATTGGCGACAAATTTTTTCTGATTGTCTTCGCTTTTGGCGATCTCGCTTGCCATAAAAGATAAAGAAGCGGCCAGATAGCCCATCTCGTCGTCGCTGT
Organism: uncultured Lachnospiraceae bacterium; assembly: GCA_949935685.1. Lineage (GTDB taxonomy): Bacteria > Bacillota > Clostridia > Lachnospirales > Lachnospiraceae > VSOB01. Next base: position 3,124 of record CATLGN010000060.1, read on the forward strand.
CCACCTGAAATTCATAATGCATATTGCCGCCGGCATACTGTTCGGTGGCGTAGGTAATTTTACGGAGGGGAATATATACCATTTCCGTAAAGAAAAAAAGAATGATCATGGACAGCAGAAGCATAATGATCAGCAGGATATAGGAAATATTCAGCAGACTGTCGGACGACTGCCGGATGGTCTGCATGGACGTGTGCATGACAACATAACCGTTTACTTTAAAATTCGATGTAATAGGGGCAAAAACGCTTAATGTTTCCTCGGAAAAAGTCTGGAAAAAGTTGCCGACGGTATAGTAGGAGCCGGCTGTAATGGTCGGATCAAAATTCTCGACGATTCTTGGCGTTTCAATTTCGACCGGCGCAGAGGAATCCAGAATAATGCGGCCGGACGGGTTGATAATCCAGATGGTGGAGGAAAGATACGTGTCCAGCGCGTCGAGCTGCGTTTTGACTGCATCAAGGGAGGCCTGGTTATTATAGAGATCGGAAGCGTAGGTATTGGCGATCAGAGTCGCCTCCCGGTAGAGAGAGTCGGCCTTTTCCCGCTTCAGATGTTCCAGCGTCATGCTGGACACAAAGGTCGCCACGGCGATAAAGCCGAAGAAACCGAAAATCAGGTAAGCCAGTATAAATTTCAGATAAAGCGTCTTTCGCATTTCAGCTCTTCACCTCAAATTTGTAACCGATTCCCCATATGGTCGCAAGCCGCCAGGTGGCATGGTCTTTGATTTTTTCCCGCAGCCGTTTGATATGCACATCGACCGTCCGCGTATCCCCGGCATATTCGTATCCCCAAATCTGGTCAAGAAGCTGTTCCCGCGTAAAGACATGGTTGGGAGAGGATGCCAGAAAGTAAAGAAGCTCCAGTTCTTTCGGCGGCATTTCCACGGAATTTCCCATATAAATCACGGAATAGTTCGTCTGGTTTACGGTCAGATCGGGATATTCCACGCACTTGACGTCGGTATTTTCGGAGAGGACGGGCGCTGCCTTATAGCGGCGCAGCACGGCTTTGACACGTGCGACCAGTTCCTTGGAATCAAACGGTTTTTCCATATAGTCATCGGCGCCCAGCTCCAGCCCGAGCACTTTGTCGAAAATTTCCCCCTTGGCGGAGAGCATAATGATCGGTATGACCGATTTCGCGCGGACCTCCCGGCACACCTGATAGCCATCCATGCCGGGCAGCATCAGATCCAGCAGGATCAGGTTGGGGCGGAAGGTGTCCAGCGCAGGCAGGACGGATTCGCCGTCGTTGACAATCATAGTCTCGAAACATTCTTTTGTCAGGTAAAGGGAAATCAGTTCTGCAATATTATTGTCATCGTCTACGATGAGTATTTTCTGTCTGCTTACCATGGCGGTACTCCTTTAAACATAATATCGGTCAGCGAAATGTGACAATTGTGACACCTGCGTCACCTTCTCCGAACTCCCCGAGACGGAATTCTTTGATCTGCTTCATGCGTTTCAGTTGTCTGTGGACAGCGCTGCGCAGGGCTCCGGTTCCCTTCCCGTGTACGATGCGTACGCTCGGCAGATGTGCGAGATATGCGTCGTCGAGGTATTTGTCCAGTTCTGCCAGCGCTTCGTCAACCGTTTTTCCGAGCAGATTGATTTCCGTTGAAACGGACGCGGATTTGGACATTTTGATTTTGCCCATCCCGGTGCGCTGCAGGGAGGGCGCGGTAATGGTGTCCTCCCGTATCAGCGTCAGGTCGCTGATATGAACCTGTGAGCGGATAATACCGCACTGTACATACAGATTGCCTTTTTTGTCCGGCAGGGTGTGAACCGTACCGCGCAGCCCCATGGAGAGGACTTTTACGGCGTCGCCCTTATGGAGCTGATTCGGTTTCAAATTTCCGACATCTTTGTCATTTTTTTTCAGGGAAAGCTTTTCGTTTTTTTCCGTGATTTTTCCCCGCACTTTTTCACGGGATTTCTCCAGATCTTTCAGCGAGGCGCCGGGGCCTGCTTTCTGGAATGTACGGATTGTCTCGTCTGCAATGTCTTTGGCTTCCTGGAGAATTTCACGGGCCTGTTCATTGGCCTCCCGGATAATTTTTTCCCGGGAATTGTCAAGCTTCTCCTGTTTGTGCTGTAACTGTTCCTTTAATGTTTTAATCTCCTGCTTATAGGAGGCGATTTCCTGTCGTTCGGTTTCGATGGTGATGCGGCTGGCTTCCAGATCTGCCAGCAGTTCTTCGAAGCTTTCTTTTTCCTCGTCAATCTGGCTGCGTGCGCGGCTGATGATATCATCCGGCAGCCCCAGTTTGGAAGAGATTGCAAAGGCGTTGCTCTTGCCGGGGATGCCGATCAGGAGCCGGTATGTCGGGCGAAGCGTTTCCACATCAAACTCACAGCAGGCATTTTCCACATGCGGCGCGGTCAGCGCATAGACTTTGAGCTCGCTGTAGTGGGTCGTCGCCATGGTACGGATACCGCGTTCGTGCAGGTAATCCAAAATGGCGATGGCCAGCGCCGCTCCTTCGGTCGGGTCGGTCCCGGCGCCGAGCTCGTCAAAAAGGCAGAGTGAATCGGCGTCGGCCTGTGCCAGAATGCGGACGGTGTTGGTCATATGAGAGGAAAAAGTACTGAGGCTCTGCTCAATACTCTGTTCGTCCCCGATGTCCGCATAGACTTCCCGGAAAACGGAAAGTTCCGAGCGGTCCAGCGCCGGAATGTGCAGGCCGGCCTGTCCCATCAGCGTAAACAGTCCTACGGTTTTCAGGGAAACGGTCTTCCCGCCGGTATTCGGTCCGGTGATGACAAGCAGATCAAATTCCCCGCCCAGCCGGATGTCGATGGGAACGACGGATTTTTTATCAATCAGCGGATGGCGGCCCTGCCGGATGCGTATCTCCCGGCGGTCGTTAAATATGGGCCGGGTGGCGTTCTGTGACAGAGCCAGGGAAGCTTTTGCAAAAATAAAGTCAAGTTCCGTGAGGATTTTCTGGTTGGACAGAATTTCCCCGCTGTGTTCGGCTGCCAGGGCGCTCAAGGTGCGCAGGATGGCCTCGATTTCTTCCTGTTCCCGCAGTTCGAGTTCCCGCAGCTCGTTGTTCATGGAAACGACGGCGGCAGGTTCGATAAAAAGTGTGGAACCGGTTGCCGACTGGTCGTGTACCATACCGGGCACCTGATTTTTGTATTCTGCCTTGACCGGAAGACAGTAGCGGTTTCCGCGCATCGTAATCACCGCATCCTGCAGGCAGGTGCGGTAAGAGCCGTTGACCATTTCATTTAATCTGCTGTGAATCCGGTCGTTGATCACGGTGCGGCTTTTGCGGATACGCCGAAGCGCCGGGCTTGCATCGTCCGCGAACATGTCCTCCTCCGGCATACAGCGGCGGATTTCGTTTGCAAGCTGTGTCTGCGGCATAAGCAGAGAAAAACGCTCTGTCAGCGTATCGTCCGGCTCGTCGTCGCGCTGCGGTCTGCCGTAGGTCTTGATGCGGGCCGCGCAGTCAAGCAGAGAAGCGATCTGCAACAGCTCTCCCGATGAGAGAGAGGCGCCGATTTCCAGGCTTTTGACCATATAGGCCAGATTTCGGCAGCCGGAAAAGGAGGGCGCGCTTTTTTTGAAAATGCGGTTCAGGGCGTCTTCCGTCTCCTTTTGCGCCTGTGCAATTTCCGACGGCTCGGAGGAAGGCAGAAGGCGGGCGCACAGCTCTTTTCCCGGCGGCGAAGACGCAAAGCCTGTCAGTATTTGAATTATCTTATGGTATTCCAGTGTGTGTAAAACTTTTTCATTCATACGGACAGTATACCATAAAGACGAGCCGGATGAAACAAAAAACTTGTCAGTGGAATGCGCATCGTCTATACTGGTACTATATGGTATGGAGAGTGGGAAAGAGGATGGAAGAGCGCCAGAGGGAACCGGAGAAACAGGAACTTCCCAAATTTGACTTTATGCGGGAACAGATTAAGGAGCGGCCGATCAATAAGAGAAAGCTGCTGCGCCGCACGGCTATGACTGCCTCTATGGCGGTGCTGTTCGGTATGGTGGCCTGTCTGACCGTGCTGGTGCTGGAGCCGGTTTTTAACAACTGGCTGTATCCCGAGAAGGCGGCGGAGAATATCAACTTTCCGCCGGAAACGCAGGAAATGCTGCCGGAGGATATGGCGCTGGTTGACGAGGAATTGGAAGAATCCGAACCGGAAGAAGCGCCGGAGGAGACAGAGAAGGCGCCGGAACGAATCGATGAGATGGATCTGTATCGGAAGACGTACGGGAGACTGCAGAAGCTGGCAGCAGACGTTTCGCGAAGTCTGGTTACGGTGACGGGCGTCACTTCCGATAAAGACTGGTTTGACAACACGTATGAGAGCAAAGGGCAGACGGCAGGGGTAATCATCGCCAATAACGGGCGGGAGTATCTTGTGCTGGCGGCTGCGGAACCGGTGAAAGCGGTGGAGGCGATCCGTGTGACATTCTGCGACGATTCACAGGCGCAGGCGCAGATTAAAATGACAGACACGATCACCGGTCTGGCCGTATTGGCCATTGACAATAAGGAGATCGGGGATGAGACGCGGGAACAGATTGCCGTGGCGGAACTGGGCGGGTCGAATTATGCCTCGCTGACCGGCAGCCCTGTTATAGCGATGGGCAGTCCCGGGGGAATCAGCGGGTCGATGATTTATGGAGTGGCCACTTCCAGTGGCAACGAGCTGAATACGGTGGATTCCCGGTATAAGCTGATCACGACCGATATATATGGCAGCCAGGCCGGCACGGGGGTACTGATTAATCTGCAGGGACAGGTGATCGGTGTGATCGATCAGAAGTACAATGCGCCGGATATGGAAAATATGATTTCCGCTGTCGGCATTTCGGAACTGAAAACGACCATAGAGCGGCTTTCCAACGGAAAAA
>CATLGN010000061.1 GCA_949935685.1 uncultured Lachnospiraceae bacterium
GTTGCGCTGCTCCGATGTGCTGATGCTGACGCTCAAATCGGTGATTTCCGAAATCAGCCGCTGGTTACGGGCAATTTCCTCCCGATAGCTGTCCCGCACATTTGGCAGTTCCTCACGGATTCTGTTGTAAACCTTATCAAAACCACTGTCAAGATTTTCCAGTTCGAAGATCAGGCGGCCCTTTTTCTCCACGATACGGTCAAATTCCTCAATGCTGCCATTTACTTTAACCGCTTTTTCCTGCTCTGCATTTTCTTTCAGAATCTGCTGTAAAATCCGTTTTTTCTTTTCCAGACTCTCCAGCAAGATTTCCACATATTGTTTTATTTCAGCCATTCCTACCTCTCTCTGTCAGGAGCCGTGCGGACTGTTCTGTTTCATTACTTCTTTCCAGGTATCCCGCATGCCTCGTAAATGCGTCAGCACTTCTTCCAGAATCGCCTTATCCTTATGGACATTGGCTTCCCGCAGCCGATCCATCAGATAATTATATACATTTTCAAAATCCTTATACACCGGATATTTTTCATCCAGCGTACGCAGAAATTCTTCAATGATCTTCTGGGTCTTCATAATATTGACATGTGCTTTCTCAATGTCCTTGCTCTCGATTCCCGCAATGGCGAAGTTGCAGAACTTGATTGCGCCGTCATACAGCATCAGCGTCAGATCCGCAGGGGATGCTGTCAAAACTTTGTTTCTGTTATAAGCGGCATATGCGTTTGGCAATGGCATACCATGGTACCTCCTTGTTCCGTGTTTGCTGCGTTACCGTTTTGCTCCAGATCAGCCTCCGAACAGACTGCTGAGATAGCTCTGCTGTGAATTTAATTTGGACATCGCTTTTTCCATTGCTGTAAACTGTTTGTAATATCTGTCCTCCAAACTCTGCAGTTTCTTCTCCTGCGTCTTAATCTTTGACTTATAATCATCATATTCCGACTGCATGCGCTTGTCATCGTATACCTTATACATACTGCGGTAATCCGTACGCTGCATCAGATCGTTTACTTTGTCTTTAAAATCGCCTACCAACTGCGTAAAGAACTTTGTCACGCCCTCCGGATCACTGGCAATCGCTGCTTTCAACTCGTTGACATTGCCGGATACCGTGCTGTCGTCCGCATCGCCGTCGATGTGGAATACACCTTTCTCGTTTTCCGCAGCCTTAAAGTAATTCATCGTATTGATGCCGAAGCTGGAAAGGCTGTACTGTTTTCCATTGATCGTATAACTGTTCAGCATGGAAGTCTTAAAGGTATTGATCAGTGTTCCCAGATCACCGTCCCGGCGCAGCAGGGAATCCTTAATCTTCGTCTCCCACTTTTCCACTTCCGTGTCAGACAGCGCATCTTTTTCCTCATCGGTAAGCGGCTCATATCCTTTGGCTGTATCTGCATTATACAGCTTATCCATCTCTTTAATCAAGTCATTATACTGCTTGATAAAGTTTTTGACCATATCATAGATGCCGTCAACGTCATCCGTTGTGCTGATGGTCGTCTCGGCGTAAATATCATTGCCGTCCGCATCCTGTCCGGTAACGGCGCTGACCGCGTTGGCCGTAATGGTCAGGCCATTGATGGAAAAGCCGTTATTTTCGGATGTAAATTCCGCGCCGTTCAACATAATGACTGCGTCGGAACCCAGTACCCGGACTGCGCTGCCGCTTGGCGTTGACGCCAGCGTGTCCTTTTTGCCGAGCGCTGCAGCGGAGGCCTTGACCATGTTTTCGCTGTCCTTCGCCACCGTGTCTTCCAGCTTCGTAACCGGCGCATCGGACGCCGGAATGTTGATTCCCATGGAACCGGCCGCCGAGGAAGCCACCGCGTAACCCTGTGTCGCTTTCTGCCAATTAGCCTTAGCCTCATCGCTGGCCTTGGTCAGTTCCGCCAGTTTCGCCTGTGCGTCCGCGACCTGATCGGGCGTATACGTTCCGCTCGTATCATTGATAATATCTTTCTGCGCCATCATCTGCGCATTCAGATCATCGACACTGCGTTTATAAAAATCATTTAATACGTTTGCCATCTCCGCCAGTTCCCGCACAACCGGATCGGCAAGGTTTTTGTTATTTTCCAGTTCATTCGGGTCGGTGAGCTTATTCCGCTGCTCACGCAGCTCCTGTACTCTGCTGATCAGGCTGTCCATATTCTTCAGCATGGAGGCTGCTTTTTCTTTGGTCTTTTCTTTTACCAGTTCGTCAAATTTAGCCTGATCGATAGCGCCCGCCCCTGCGTCATAGGCCTGTGCCCAGAAGGAATACTCCTGATACGCCGCGTTTTCGGGATCCGAAAGGTCGCTGCTTGTGAGCAGTCCCAGACCCACCAGCGCCTCCGCGCCCTTCTCGTCGCCCGCCAACAGTGTAAAATCGTTATCCTTGCCGGTTTTTCCCGCGTTGATAAAGATTCTCTGATTGGTCTCATCAAATCTGGCGGTAACGCCTGCATCGGACAAGCTCTTCAGAACATCGTCAATCGTAGACGTCCCCTTCAGCTCAATCGTCTTTTCCTTGCCGCCCACCTTCACGCGAAGCGAAAAGGTATCGGTGGCCCCGATCTTATCACCGGTCAGTTTTGACAGATTGGTACTGCCTTTGACACTCTTATCACTGCTCAGTTTTCCACCGGTCAGATAGCCTTCCTTTGCCAGACGCTTAACCGCCAGCGTCTGTGTCCCATTGATCGCGGTATCCCCTGCGATTACACTGGCAATGCTGCTGTCCGCCACGGTCGTCTTTTTCTTAATAAAAGAACCTTCCAGATTCAGGTTGCTCAACTGATCGTTAAAAAAGCTGTATACTTTGCTGTTCAGGCCTTTCCAGGTTTCCTGCTTCCACTCCAGCTTTTTCTGCGCCTTTTCCAGATCTTCCTTTTTCTTACTGGATACTTTGACAAGCTCCTGTACCATGCTGTCCGTATCCAGTCCGGATGAAATACCGGAAATCCTCATTGCCATATCTGTTACCTCCTACCGCTTTTCATCTACTAAAATGCCTGCCATCTCCCAGACTTTGGCGATCATATCCAATGTCTTTTCCGGCGGATATTCCTTGATAACTTCCTTGGTTTCCCTGTCGACGATCTTAATGGTAACGCGGTTGGTATCCTCATGAATGCCGAATATCGCTTCCGAGTTGTTCATCTTTTTATTCAACTGGTCTACCATCTTTTTGATCGATTCCTGCGACTGCTGCTCTCTTGCCCCTGCTCCCTGATCGCTCTGACTGTCCGCCTCGCCGGCATTCTTTACAACGAGCGTCCTGGCATCCACAGGTTTTTCGATATTGGCCGCGGTCACATCCATGTCTACCGGAGCAGCCTTCTCTACTGGCTTCTGTGTCTGCGTCTGTGCCTGAAATGTCATTGCACTGCTTACTGGCTCAATGTTCATAATAATCACCTCCGTGTGATACCTGTCAGTTACAAATTATCTGCATGATCTAAACTTAATATCGGCTAAAAAAAGAAAATGTTTATAGAAACCATAAACATTTTCCAGCATCCATGCATGAATTTTTATCCCAGCAGATCCTTCAGGCTTTTCAATCCGTCCGCATTTACGGCCTCCTTGTTGGCCTCCTGAATCTGCACATATACTTCCTTTCTGTAGATCGGCACATCTCTCGGCGCTGAAATACCCAGTTTTACCTGCTCGCCTTTAATTTCCAGTACGGTAATCTCAATATTGTTGTTGATCACAAGCGCTTCATTTTTCTTTCTGGATAATGCCAGCATACTATTCACCCGCCTTCTTTGCCGCCTGCAGCATCTCATAGATCGGATACTTGACAGGATATTTTTCGTCGTCCACGATCACCTGACATGCCTTTCTGGATTCTGTGTGCACCACAATGGGCGCGCGCAGATTGACACTCATCTTTTTAATATCCGAAGGAACCGTCAGCGTCACCAGTACAAGCATGTGATCGGGGTCCAGACTGCCGATCGGTTTCAGCAGTTCGTCTTCCACCTGCGGGTTGTAATCCGGCATAATCACAAGCGGATCCATAACAGGCATCGCAAATCCTTCTTCCTGCAGAGACTGCAGCCATTTGACACCGCTCCCGTCCTCTTTTTCCGCATCGTGCATCAGGGAAAACTCTTTCAGCTCCGGAAAACCGATGATGCCATTGGCAAACCGGATTATTTTCGTGTCATCGATCTCAATTTCTCCGAAAATCCTGGTATTTATCCTCATATACTACGACTCCTTTTAAATGAAATTCAGCAGCGTATTTTCCGTGATCTTGGCCGTTGCCATCAGCGCGCCGTCATAAGCCAGCTTCGCCTGCGACAGATTGGTCATTGCCTCGGCCTCGTCTACCTGATCATTGTCTGTGATCAGATCTTTAAAGTTGGTCTTCTGGGACGAAAGTCTGTCCTTGACCAACTCCAGCTTGCTGGAACGGGTACCGACTGCCGTCATGGCAAGCGTCGATTTCTTCAGGTGCGCATTCATCCTTGTAATCCCGTTTCCAAAAGAAACCTGCAGCTTATCTTCCAGCAGGCTCAGCGCCTTCTGCGCCGCTTTCAGGCTCTTTTCCGCCGTATCCTTATCCGCCTGTGTCAGAGAGGAATCTGCCAGCACATCTGTCAGAGAAGCGATTGTCGCCTCAATATCCTGCACCTGTTCCAGTGTGGCGATAACATCTTCCACGTCTCTGCCGATGGCATGGGTATAAACTTCGGATGCCAGCGTATTGACGCGCAGTTCCTGATTGAATCCCACGTCATACGATATAATCTGATCCCCCGGACCGACATAATCGAGAACCTCATTGCCCGCCGCATCTGTTGTCTTATTGATATTGTGCAGAATCTCATCCGGCTGGCCCGGATTTTTCGTGCAGGCAAAATAGTGCTCCGGACGCAGATCACCGCTGTCCCAGGATGATTTGTTATACGTGATAAATATCTGGCTCTCATCCACGTCTCTTGTCTGAGAATAATCGCGCGTGGCAGACAGCACATCATAGGCTTTGTCATCCAGAATCAGTTCCCCGGTTTCGGGAATATATACGGCGCACGGCCCGCCCTTTTGATATACAGGATTGCCGTTCGCATCCACAACCGGATTGCCACCGGCATCCAGCTCCGGTATCGGGTTGCCGGCCGCATCCTTTAATGTCACGCCTTCCGACTGTGCATACAGATACGGATCCGCCCGTTTGGGAACCGGCGGTGTCTGGGTTGTATCCATAACCGGATTACCATCTTCATCGCTTATAATTTCTCCGTATTTTGAAATGGACACGACCGGTATATCCTGCAAACCGCCCATACGTCCATTATAATACTGAATCGTCGGTTTCGTATTGAAATCCAGATCATCGTAGGAAAGGCGCAGTCTATGAACGGTTTCCTTGAATATATCCGTATCTTCCACGGCGTAATCGGGATTGTTGTAATTGCCTTCATTGATCTCCCCGATGTCGCCCTTGCCCATCGCGCCTCTGCCGTCGGCGTCCACATCGCTGTTATTTGTCTTGACGTACACAATATCGTCCAGCGCGGAAGCAACGACCTTTTCCACGATCTGGTACGTTGCCGTGCGGTCCAGATCGGTATCCTGAAAACGCAGTTTGGTACTCGTACGATAGCCGGTAAACAACCCTCTGCCGGCATAATCGGCGTCACCGGTCGCATAAATCTCATCCCGCAGCTCCCGTAAATTGTCCAGAATGGTCTTTCTGTCCGCCGACTGTTTGTATTTATTGGCCCCGGTATTAAATTCCTCAATCATGCTTGTGACAACATCGATTACCGTGTCAATCGCATCTTCCGTCACGGTCAGCCAACTGTCCGCATCTTCCGTATTCTTATCCCGATACTGTGTGATCTCAGAATATGTTGTGCGCAGACGCAGAGAACGAATCGCGATAACCGGATCGTCAGACGGCCTGCTGATCTTTTTGCCGGTGGACATCTGGGTATTGTATTTGTCTTCCAGCAGTTTATTGGTATTGATATTGGAAAGAGAATTATTCTGTATAATTTTATTTGTAATACGCATATCGCATCCTCCTTAAGATCTTATACGCCGGTCTGCAGGATCAGTCTGTCATAAACCTCGGTCAGCGTCTGCACCATTTTACACGCCAGATTGTATGCATGCCGGTACTTGATCAGATTCACGCCTTCTTCATCCTCATCCACGCCGTGTACCGACAGACGCTGCGTTTCAATGCTCTTTCCGATGTCCTCATAGTTTTTCCCGAAATTATTGGCGCGCTGTGCATTCAGAGCAATATCCGAAAGGATACACTGCAGAAATCCGCTGGAAGAACTTCCCCGGAAATTCATCTTATCGGTATTTGTCTTCAGGTCGATCAGCTCATCGACAATATCATATTTACTTTCCAGATCCGCATTGGACGTATGGGTAGCCATTTTATTCGGATCGTCCAGCATGGCATCGGAGACGGCTACGTTAAAGGCTGTCATTTTATAATAGCTGTCATCTTTGCAGGAAAGCGAATAGGAAAAACTGCCGTCAAGCAGCCGGTTTCCATAGGAGGTAAAACCGTCCGCATAGGTATCAAAATTCCACTGGTCATCATCCGTTATCTTATCCGCCCGGAACAGGTTCTGTCCCGCGTTCCCATAATTATCGGTCGAGCCTTCTTGCGTCATAATGGCGTTAAACGCTCTGGAAAAACACCGTACCCATTCATTCATCTGTTCCATATAATACGGAACGCCCTGATACTCCACCCGGCTGCCGATCGCCGCATCTTTGCCGATCAGTCCGCCGATGTCGGTGTTCTCATTTTTCGGTTGGGTACTCAATACGAAATCGTAAGAATACGTCCCCTTATCCGCGTCATAGTTCATCGTCCAGGAATCAAAATAATATTCTTTGCTTCCCAGCATAATCTTGCCGCCATTGTCCGGCAAAGTACACTTATTAATGTCTTTCAGATATTCCGCCGTCACTTCCACGGTGACAATGCTGTGTTTCTCGCCGTCTTCCATGCGTCTGATGTCCGCCTGTGTCACACTGCCGTGGAAATATTCGCCGTTGTTGCCGTCGCGCAGCTCCGCCAGCGCTTTCATTTTGCCGCCCAGACTGGCGTTTTTCAGGCTGAAGCGATTGCCGTTTGACCAATATATATCGTACAGGCCGTCCGAATCCGACTGATTTACTTTTTCATCCCGCTCTCTGGCCACACAGGACAACGAATACGAAATCTGGTCGTCAACGAGCGTCTGTTTGCCTGCTATTTTCACAATAAAACGGGTTGCGCCCGTATAGCGCCCCGGATTATGCGGATCTGTCACTGGCTGTTCTTCGGTGTCCACATCCACGATCTCAGAAAGTTCGTCGATCAGAAGCGCACGCTGATCGCGCAGTTCATTCGCCGCGCCGCCGGATATTTCGATTACGTTGATCTGTTTATTCAGCACAACAATCTCTTTTGCCAGCGCATTGATCCGCTCCGTGCACACTTTGATTTCCGCATTGGCATCTTTCTGCAGGTTCTGCAGATTGCCCGCCATCGTATTAAAATAGTCGGTCAGCGATTCCGCCGTCCCCAGAAACGCCCGCCGCGGATCGTCGGTTCCGGAATCTTTCCGCACGTCCGCCAGTGCTTTATACATCTCGTCAAACAGCGTATTAAACCCTTTCAGTTCTCCCGGTTCCAACCCTTCGTCTTTGAAATAATCTTCGATCTGCTTCATATAATACTGTTTTACGGAGTATTCCCCCACATTGGAGTTATTCTCCCAGTATTTCACGTCATAATATTCATTTCGATAGCGTTCAATCGCCAGTACATCCACGCCCGCGCCCGCGCAGCCATAACTCGTAAATGTGCGGAGCGCCTCGCTCGCCTGCTGTACCGTATGCTGTCTGCTGTATCCTTCCGTATTGACATTGGATATATTATTGCCCGTGGTATTGATGGAGGCATTGGCGGCAGTCAGCCCCAGATACGCTGTATTCAATCCA
>CATLGN010000062.1 GCA_949935685.1 uncultured Lachnospiraceae bacterium
CCTTCTGTCCGAGTTTTACCTTTGCCAGATCATACTTGGAAAGGGAAATATTCACCCGCACCGCATCGCTGCTCTCCAGCTTCATCAGCTTGGAACCTGCCTCCGTCACAAATCCGTTGTTAATGTACAGTTCCGTGATAATACAGTTAAAGTCCGCCCGTATTCCGGCCAGCGCTTCCTCCAGATGCGCCTGCGCCTGCGCCTCGGCAAGCCGGCCTTTCTCCACCGTCGCTTCCAGTTCTTTTTTCTTATAATCGTCCAGAATTGCATTTTCGGAGGAGTTCTTATCGGATTTCAGTTCATCCCGCAGCATTTCCAGATCTGCCAGCTTTTCCTGCTCGACGACAATCTGACGCTCGATTTCGGTCAGCTCCTTATTTCCGTCCAGTTCCTCCAGCTTTTTGTTAATCTCTTCCAGCTCATTCATCGCCTGTGCCTGCGAAACATGCACGCCTTCCGTATCCTCGATATATGCCTGCACGCTCAGATTATTGATTCTGCGGTTCAGACGGTATTTCTCGTCATACAGTTTCAGTTTTTTCTCGGTTTTCTCATCCTCCACATAATACTGAAACTGTTTGATCAGATCTTTCTGAAATACGATCAGTGTTTCAATATTGGCAAGCTGCTCCGATGCCTCTCGGTAAATGGCCTCCTGCTTGTTGCTCTCTGCAATGGAACTCTGATAGCTGCTCTCGCTCGCCTGCGCATCCAACGCATCCGATCTCTGTTGAAACTCCAGGTCTTCCGTATCATAGGCAAGCAGAATATCTCCCGCCTTTACGGCGTCTCCCAGTTCCACATTCAGTTCGGAAACCTTTGCCGCCATGGGCGCATAATATACCTGTGAAATCTCGCTTTCGACCACGCCGCTCGTGCTGACCATCGTTTCTATATCACCGCGCGTCACGGTCGTCGCCATGGCCGTCGGCGTTACATTCTTTGTCTGTGCAGACCGGACATAGATACCGCCCGCGATCGCCAGCACGATCGCCAGCGCCACCGCCTGTTTGATGCGTTTCTTCCTTCTGGCAGGATTTTTCGCCTTTTTTGCCGTTTCCCTGCCGTCCGCAAAATCATCTTTTTTCCTGAATTTTAACATCCCTTATTCCCCTCTGCACAGCATTATACATGCGCTCCGTCTACTCTTTTTCCTGTAAAATGTCTTCCGAGATTTTGCCGTCTTTTATCTTGATAATCCGTTTCGCCTGTGCGGCAATCTCGTTATCATGCGTGATCAGAATCACGGTCCTGCCCTCCTGATGCAGTTCCCGCAGAATCCCCATAATTTCTTTCGTGGAACCGGAATCCAGATTGCCGGTCGGTTCATCCGCCAGAATCACCGGCGGCGCCTGTGCGATTGCTCTGGCAATCGCCACCCGCTGTTGTTGTCCGCCGCTCATCTCTGCCGGCTTGTGCGTCAGCCGTTTTTCCAGTCCGACTTTTTGCAGCGCTTCCAGCGAAAGGGCAAGCCGCTCTTTCCTGCTCACATTCCGGTAAATCAACGGCAGCTCCACATTTTCCAGCGCCGTCAGATTCTGAATCAGATTAAATCCCTGAAAGATAAATCCGATCTCCTTATTTCTGACATCCGACAGTTCGTCATCCGTCATATGCGACACGTCCTGTCCGTGCAGCATATAGGTGCCGCTGGTAGGCACATCCAGACACCCGAGCATATTCATCAATGTCGATTTTCCCGAACCGGACTGTCCGATAATGGCCACAAACTCATTCTCATTCACCGTCAGGCTCACATCATCCAGTGCACGCACCTCGTTTTCTCCCGGATTATAAATTTTACAGATATTGCTTAACGCGATCAGTTCTGCCATCTTAATTCCTTTATCAATTCCCATTCAGTGACAATTTCTGTGTCCTATATTACATCATAAATATGAAGAATGGAACCGGGAAATAGTTAAAAGTTTCTTAATATTAGGCGGGAATACAGCGCAATTTCTCCCATTTCAGCCATAATTGTCCAGCGCTGGTTTTTTCTGTTTTTATTCATCTTTTACAACAACTGCATCGCCGCACTCTCGGTCGCGCTTTCCCATGTTCTGTGAAACGCCGCCACACCATGGTGGCGGTATGCCATCGTTTCCGCCCGCTCCGGCAGATAAGCGGCAAGCCGGCTTTCCCGCCGCAATTGTTGTAATGCTTTTTCTTCCATCCCTCTTATTTTACCCGGCCGCAGATTCAGGCATTGCCCGATTTCTCTGACCGTTTTTCCCTCGATAAATCTGCCGTATATAATATTGCGCTCCATATCCGGCAGCGCCGCCACCGCTTCCCGAAGCATCTCCGAACGCTGCCGCGCTTCCATATCACCCAATACTGCGGATTCCACATCCGCACTGCAGGCTACCAGACTTCCCACGGTTTCTCCATCTTCCCTGTCCGCCAGGCCGCAGTCAAGACTGCCGACCTGCGCCATCGCAACAGCCTCCTGCAGGTTCCGCATCTGCCGATCGTCCAGCCCCATACCGCAGCGGATCTCCCACTGTGCGGGTTTCCTGCCCCGCTGTGTCAGAAAAGCGTTTTCCATCTTATGATACTGCCGTATCTTTTCCTGTTCATGCACGGGAATTCTGATTGTACGGCAACAGTTATCAATATACCGTTTCATCCCCTGTACAATCCAATGCTTTGCATAAGTCAAAAACAGACTGCCTTCCTCCGCCCGAAAACCGTCAACGGCGTCATACAGCGCGATATAACCTTCCTGTTCCAAATCCTCCACTTCCGCCGCCCCCTGATAATGCATGGCAATGGCATGGATAAACCTTCTGGTCTGCCGCCAGAGCAGCAACATATTTTCCGACACATCAATCCTGTTTTGAATCTTTACCGCAAGTTCCTCATTTGTCATATCTTCGTCCCCTCCCCATCAAAATTACCGCATTGCCAACAGACAGGCTGTCCGTACGTTTAACATCTTTTAAGATGTTCCAATAGTACTTTAACACAACATTTTTATTGTGTCAACAACATACAGGAATCCATCTTTTAGTTGTGTAAACGCATAGTATATGTTACCTTGAGAATGAGGTGATCGCATGACAATCGGAGAAAATATAAGACGCATCCGCAAGGCAAAAAATATGACACAAAAAGAACTGGGGGAAAAGCTCGGCGGGCTGTCCCAGCAGCAGATTGGACGCTGGGAAAACAATACCGAACAAAATCCCAAACTGGAAACACAGATCAAAATCGCAAACGCGCTCGGCGTTCCGGTATCCCATCTCAACGATACGCTCGGATGGCTCAAAGAGCCGGAATATCTGCCATTGGAACGAAGTCTGGAACGAATTGGTTTCACTTTGGGACATGACGACGATGGATTTTTGTGGATTCATTACCCGGACGGTACGCTGGAAATCAGCATAGATGATTTGTCGGCATTGGAAAATGATGTGGATTCCTATTTACGGTTTAAGCTGGAAGAATTCCGTCAAAAGCACCGGGAAGATTTTCGTCCTGACAGAAAACGAACGCAGGAGCGGTCAAAGGACGCCCGCTGAAAAAGTTCCTGTCGGCCGTCCTCCGACTGCTCCTGCACATTTCCGGTCAATACAGCATCTCCATCTACGCCAGTTCCGCCATAATCGCTTCATAAGGCCGTACCACAACGGTATCTCCCTCCATACGGAGCTCCGGATAATTGGCCAGAACCGTATTCCTGATTGCAAATGGCAGTTCCACCGTCCTCTCCTTGCCGCTGAAATTGCCCAATATCAGAAGCCGCTTTCCCTCCAGACTGCGCACATAGAGGAAAAGATCGCCGTCTTCTTCCAGATATGGCTCGTACGTCCCTTCCGCCAACACATCGCCCCACTCCGCGCTTTTGCGCAGCGCAATCAGTTTTTTGTAATAATGGAATACCGAATTTTCATCCGCCATCGCCGCCGCGGCATTGATCTCATGATAGTTCGGATTGACGTCAATCCACGGCGTTCCTGTCGTGAATCCCGCGTTTTCCGTATCGTCCCACTGCATGGGCGTCCGGGCATTGTCCCGTCCGGTCATATTGATGGCTTCCATAATCTCCTGATGGCTCCATCCCTTTTCTTTCAGTTCCTCATAGATGTTTCGCGCCTCAATATCCCGCACCTGTGACAGTTCTTCCAGACGGACATTGGTCATTCCCAGTTCTTCTCCCTCGTAGATATAAGGCGTCCCCTGCATGCCGTGCAGGAATGTCGCCAGCGCCTTGGCCGATTCCACGCGGTATGCGCCGTCGTCTCCAAACGCGGAAACCGCCCGCGGCAGATCATGATTGTCCCAAAACAGACTGTTCCAGCCGCATCCGTGCAGCGCCTTCTGCCAGCGCGTAAAAATCTTTTTCAGCCTGACAAAGTCCTTTTTTTCCTGTTTCCACTTCCCGTATTCTTCCGAATGGCTGGCGCAGATATGTTCAAACTGAAATATCATGGAAAGCTCCGAGCCGTCGGGATTGCTGTACTGTTTCGCATTGTCCACATTGGCGCCCCATGTTTCTCCGACGGTGACAATATCATACTTCTGAAAAGCCTCCCGACTCATTTCTTTGATATAATCATGCAGTTTCGGGCCGTTCTCCCGAATCATTGCATCCGGCACCTTGCCGATATTATCGATCACATCCAGCCGGAAGCCGCCAAGTCCCTTGTCCAGCCACCAGCGCATCATCTTATAAATATCCTGACGCATCGCTTCGTTTTCCCAGTTCAGATCCGGCTGCTTCTTTGAAAACAGGTGGAAATACCAGGCGCCTGCCGCCTCGTCCCATTCCCATGCCGGACCGCCGAAGGACGACTTTGTTTCATTTGGAAGCCTGTCTTTTTCCCCTTCGCGCCATATATAATAATCGCGATATTGGCTGTTTTTATCTTTTCTGGCCTCCAAAAACCAGGCGTGCTCGTCGGAAGAATGATTGACCACCATATCCATTACGATTTTGATGCCCCGTCTGTCCGCCTGCGCGATCAGTTCTTCCATATCCGCCATACTGCCAAACTCATGGTAAATACCATAGTAATCGCTGATGTCATAACCGTTGTCATCCTGCGGCGACTCATACACCGGCGACAGCCAGATCACGTCGATCCCCAGTTCCTGCAGATAATCCAGCCTGCTGATGATACCCGGAATGTCGCCGATGCCGTCCCCGTTGGAATCCTGAAAGCTTCTCGGATAGATCTGATATACAACCGAATGTTTCCACCATTTTGTCTGCTTCATATGCTTTTTCCTTTCTCACTGTCTGTTTGGAATTGCTACTATTATATACCCGGCGTTCTGTTTCGAAAAGAGAGAAATTGTAAACAAAAGTGATGGGGCAGAAATCAAAAAAATGTATCAGGGTAATGTGTTCGGGAAGCCAGACAGGCGACTCATTTGTCGCACCGGACTGCAGGCATAAGCGGTTCTATGCGGTTTGAATATCAACTATGGCAGGCGTGCAACCGGCCTTTATGCGCCATCCTGGCGCAGGTCGGCCTTTTCCGTGCATCCCTGCCCGGAAATTGCAGGGCACTGACAAACCGCCAAGAACCGCTAACGCCCTCCGTAGGCACGACAAATGAGTCGCCTGTCCGGCTTCCCGAAGCGTTACGGTGTGAAAATTTTTTGTTTCAGCTCTTCTCATAATGTTTAAGCATCTGGAATATGCTTTCTGTTTTTACAGGCGTTAAGGAATCTATTATTTTTATCAAAAACGTATATCTGGCAGAAATCGGGAAAGTCTGCAATACGGATATATTTCGGCGGGGACGGATACGCGCGGCCCCCCCCCGACGAAAGGCATTACCGCAAACCTGACTTTTCTGATTGCTGCCCTCACAAGTTTTGTTTACAATTTATTCGTTCCCGCGTTTTTCGTGATTTTGCAGACGTTTTTCTTTACTATTTCCCACGGAAATGGTATGATAATGGCAGATTTTACATACTGTCTTATGACCGTCACGGAAATAACCGGACGCAGGAGGAAACCACATGCTTGCCGTTGCGAGAAAGACACAGATCAAAGATATTTTACTGGAAAAAAAGAGCGTAACCGTTGTGGAACTGTCTAAAAAATTCTCCGTCACGGAAGAAACAATACGCAAAGATCTGCAGCAACTGGAAAACGAAGGCTTTCTCTCCCGCACTTACGGCGGCGCTTTTATACAGGACGGCGCGCTGAATGACATTGACCTTACACTGCGTGAAACGGCTTATGTGGAAAGCAAGGAAGCCATCGCCGACGCGTGTGCCGGCCTGATCCATCACGGCGATTCCGTATTCCTCGACGCCTCCACGACGGCCACCTTCCTCGCCAAACGGATTCGAAATATGCGTCTCACCATAGTAACCAACTCTCTGATGGCGATCGATCAGCTCAAAGACAGTGAGACGGTTCATCTGATCGGCATCGGCGGTATCTATTCCTCCAAATCCAAAGCCTTTAACGGCCGCGCCGCCGTACAGGGCCTGAAAGAATACTTTTTTGACATGACATTTATGTCCTGCCGTTCCCTGTCCATGGAACATGGCATCACCGATTCCAATGAAGACATTGCCCTGATCCGGCAGACATTGCTCAAAAACAGCGCTTCGGTTTATGTCATCGCAGACAAATCCAAATTTGACAAAACCTCGTTCGTTCATATCTGTGATTATGAAAATATTCACGGGATTATTTCCGATTTCCGTTTCACGCCGGAATGGAAGGCATTTCTGGGGAAAAAACAGGTTCGCATTTATGAATGTGGCGATTCTATTTCATACCGCACTTGAAACGTATTCCCTTTTTAACACTTCCCTTATATCAAATTGTGATACGCAAGCCATTATGGGAATTCTCCTTTTGCGTTACTGCAAAAAATAATTCCCATCAGTAACAACGCCGGAAAAATGATACCTGCCAAAACCCCCGCCTTCAGGTTGTCTCCAAATACCCCTGATACTATGCCGACCAGCGTGGGGCCGCCAGAGCAGCCTATATCCCCGCCTAAAGCCAATAACGCAAACATGGCGGTTCCGCCTTTTGGTAAAGCTGCCGATGCCTTGCTGAAAGTTCCCGGCCACATGATTCCAACTGACAGCCCACAGACAGCACATGCAATCAGGCTAAGCTGCGGAATCGGGAAAAGAGAAATTCCCAAATAAGACAGTATACAGAGGAAACTGCTGTAAATCATAAAACGCTCCAAATGAATGCGCTCACCATATCTGCCATAAAACAGTCTTGATGTCCCCATCAAAACCGCAAACGCCATTGGCCCGGCCAAATCACCTGCTGTCTTGGAAATCCCAAGTCCTTTTTCTGCAAATGTAGAAGCCCATTGGCTCACTGCCTGCTCGCTTGCCCCTGCGCATATCATCATTACCAACAAAATCCAAAATACTTTCATCCGGAACAATTCTTTTAATTCCAGTCCCGGCTCACCGTCCGCAATCAGAGGAGCAATGGGAACCCTGACAAAGGCAAGAGCATTTCCAACCGGAATAAGTGCCCAGATAATTGCCAATAACCTCCAATTTTCTATACCGGCCACATGAAAAAACAATGTTGATATGAGTACAACCCCTGCATGTCCCCAACAATAAAAAGAATGCAGCATACTCATTGCCTTCTCCTTATTATCGGATGGGCACGCCTCTACAACCGGACTGACGAGGACTTCCAAAAGCCCGCCGCCGATGGCGTAAATCATTACAGCAATTAAAATCCCCACAAAGGGAGCCGGTAACACATCCGGTAAGACTGTAAGAAGAACCAACCCAGCGGCTGACAAAACATGAGCCATAACCATTGATGCACGGTATCCTATCTTATCCACAAATCCGACAGAAAGAAGATCGACCAATAGCTGTATTCCAAAATTGAAAGTCACCAGCAGCGTAATCTGAGAGAGCGGAACATGATAGCTTTTTTGAAAAAATAAAAACAGCAAGGGTGCAAAAT
>CATLGN010000063.1 GCA_949935685.1 uncultured Lachnospiraceae bacterium
ATCAGAAATGCATTTCCAGAGAGCTTGCTTTTACATTGCTGGAAGATATGCTTGCACTTCCGGGAGTGGAGACGATCGCGTCCAGCGACAGAGAATTGTATGCGCCGGCTTCGCGAAAAGACTTTATCCGGCTGATGAATGAATCGCTGAAACTGGAGACTTGCGCGGTGGCGGATTATCGTATGATTCCGGGCGAAATCAATAAATTATCCGTCTGGTGGCCGGGTGGTATCCCGGAGCGGGAAGAACGGTGGTTTCATGATAAGTATGACGCCAGTCTGCAGGTGACGGACAGCGGGAACGGGTGGCTGGATTTTACCGCGAGAGGCGCCGACAAGGGGACTGCGCTGCGGAAGCTTGCGGAACTGGAAGGGTTTTCACTTCAGGAGACGCTCTGCTTTGGAGACAGCGAGAATGATATTCCCATGTTTCAGGCGTGCGCCGTTTCGTATGCTATGGAAACGGGGAGAGAACATGTAAAAAGACAGGCGGATTATCTCTGCAAAAATGTGCGTGACACGCTGCGGGGATTTTTAACGGAAGCGCTGTCGGCCTGACGGTATCCGGCATAAAAGACCGCAGCCGCACAGCGGCGTCTCGGAGATATGTCGCTGTGCGGTTACGAATCGGGACGTCAGGGCGTCTGATTTAATAGCCAAGATCTTCGTTGACAAGAAATACCTGAATTCTGCCAGGGTGCAGAGAACGGCGTGTGATGACCGTATGGCTGCAGATACAGTCGGGAGAAAAACAGTCTGCGCAGCGCCCTGTCGCCGCGCAGGGGGTCTGTTTGTGCAGACGTTGTACATTCGGAGGCGCTGCGATATTGCGCACGCGTCCGATGGCGTCTTCCAGCGTGACGGAAACTTTATTCCGGCCCACGATAAGGCAGACATGCGACGGTCCCTGCACAAGGCATGCAATGCGGTTTCCGTTGCCATCGATATTGACCAGTTCTCCGTCCATGGTTATGGCGTTGGTGCTCATAAAATAATAATCGGCCATAACGGTGCGGGCGTACAGTTCCCGTGCTTCTTCGGGCGTTTTTGCCTGTTTGCGGTCAATCAGGGAGTAGTTCCCGGATCGCAGTAAGTCCATTACGCCGCTTTCTTCGACAGACATACTGCCGCCCCATGCGATAACGGCATTGTCCGGCAGCATTTCTTTGAAATAGGCACAGAGCGCCGCGCTGTTGTCAAAATAATGTCCCTCAATACCGCGCTTCTCCAGACTTTT
Source organism: uncultured Lachnospiraceae bacterium (assembly GCA_949935685.1). Lineage (GTDB taxonomy): Bacteria > Bacillota > Clostridia > Lachnospirales > Lachnospiraceae > VSOB01. Next base: position 1,237 of record CATLGN010000063.1, read on the forward strand.
GCACAGCCCTTTTGACAGCGCGAGAAAAGCTTCTTCTCTGGGTGTCATAAAATTCCTCCTTTGTCATATGTGTATGCAGAATCATCTGCCGTTACGATATAAATTTTACCATATAACGGACGGATGTACAAACGCAAACGGGGGCGATTGGCAGTTTTACTGCGGCTCGGAAATCTGGCTGACACCGACAAAAATATCCGAAATTTCATACCATGTGGCATAATCAACCACGCCGGTCTGCGGCAGATCGAAAATGCCCTGAAATATCCGTACCGCGTCGGCGGTGCGCTGTCCGTAGATGCCGTCGGCAGAAATGGTGGGGATTGCCGGATAATTTCTGGCGATCCGATTTAGCTGTTCCTGCATCTGGCGCACCTTCTGACCGGAGGAGCCGATGGACAGATTGTATCCGGGCCATGAGGAGGGAACGCCGGCAATCTCGTCGGCGGTATTGATATACATATCATTGCCGTAATAATATCGGATAATTTCAATCGCCGTATATCCTTCATCTGCCAGATATTTGGAACCCCACTGTTTCAGACCCGAACAGGTGACACGTTTTCCGTCACAGTAGGAAGTGAAAATCGGCTGCCTGACGCCGGGACGGGAGAGATAATTGGCAAAAATATTGTCTACAAGCACATCGATATTTTCGAAGATATTGCGTCCGTGAATCCACTTCTGGTCATAGGCGGTCGAGGAGGTAATGGTGAAATCATAACCCTGATTCCGATACCGGGAAACCAATCGTTTTCCGGTAATCCGTAAATTTTTTAATTTTTTTTAAAACATTTTGATAGATATTGATATGGCAGGCAAAATTGTATATGATAAAGATAACAGACAGTTTTGTCTGCCAAAAGGAAAAGGAGGGTGGTACAAAATGAAAAAGAAATGGATAGTGATCGGTTTACTGACAGCGGCAATGCTGCAGACGTCTATGACGGCTTTGGCAGCGCCCAAACAGATGAGCGACGGAGGGGTTTTTGACGCGGCGTACTACGCGAGCAGTAATCCTGATGTGAAAGCAATTTTTGGAACGGACGAACAGACTTTATACACGCATTATAAAATGTTCGGAAAAAATGAAGGAAGGCTTCCGGTGGCGCCTACGACATATCCGACCCCTGTTACCCAGCAGACGGTAACGGGCATGATGGAGAATGGATTCGATCCGGTTTATTATGCAAATAATAACAAGGATGTTGTGGCGGTAATCGGCAACGATCCGCAGCAGTTATATCTGCATTATACGTTATACGGAAAGAATGAGGGAAGAAAGGGCTGCGCGCCGACCAGCACAACAAATACGAATGGTTCTTCCGGCACATCGTCGTCCGGGACCGGTACGTATAAGTACGGACTTGACCAGACACAGTATAACCGGGTGGTGCAGAGGGCGGACAGCAACAGCGGCGACGCAAAGGAGCTTGTCAAAGTGATCAACAGCTACCGGGATGACCGGGACAAGAAAAAGGTTTACCGTGACGACGTTCTGGAAGAAGCAGCGACACTGCTGGCAATGGAAATGGATGACAGCGAAAAAGCTTCCAGCACACGGCCGAACGGCAATTCCTATACCTCTGTTTTCTCGCAGTTCGGCATCAGCGGTTACGAGTATCAGGGTATGATTTATCAGAAAAACGGTACCTCGGATATGAACAAGCTGTTAGAGGAATGGAAGGCGGACAGCAGCGACAGATCGGAGCTTCAGAATAAGCATTACAAGTATGTGGGCGTAGGCAGAAGCAATAAATACTGGGTAGTGCTGTTTACGGATTAGGATGCAGAATATGATTTGCAGACAACAGAGAGATATTCGGGCCGGGAATGCCAGAGACAGGCGGCATTCCCGGCCTGTGTTTTTTCGGGCGCCGGTGTACTTCGCGCTTTTTTTATTTCTACACAGGGAATTGCGCAGAATATCACAATCGGGAGTATCATACTGTTATAAATGAAAGTAGTCGGGAAAGCGGGAAGGGCGTGGCGGAAAAGGAACAGGCGTTACATATGGATGTTGTCTACAGAGGGAAAAAAGTAAAGGTCCATCTTGAATTTCAGGAGGAGCAGAGTGATCAAAACGCACAGATGTTTTATGGCAGCTTAAAGAAACTGTATCTGGAAAAAGGAGGAATCAGAGCTATGGTCCCCGGACAGCCGACGCTGCGGTATAAGATATAAACGCTGTATAGAAGGAAGGAAAAGACATGGCGGTTAAAAAAGTGAGGACATTGCTGCGGGTATCTTCCAGACAGCAGTTATATGATGATGATATTCCGATACAAAGGGCGGAGCTTGCCGACTATATTGCCGGGCAGCCGGAGTGGGAGTTTGACGGGGAGTATGTGGAGAAAGCGGTATCCGCATACAAAAACAGTGTGGAAGACCGGGAAGTGCTGGTACGGATTGCTGCGGACGCCAGAACGCATGCATTTGATATTCTGCTTGCATATATGTCGGACCGCATCGGGCGAAGAGAAGAATATACCTTTTATATCAGTACATTAAACGGTCTGGGCGTTGAGGTCTGGACGGTAAAGGATGGAAAGTTAAAGAGTGAAGAACACATTGACAAACTTTTGAACTATATCCGTTTCTGGCAGAATGAGGGTGAGAGCAGAAAAACGGGCATGCGGGTGAGGGACGCACAGGTAGAGATGATAAAAGCCGGAAAGTTTGTGGGCGGCAAAGCGCCATATGGATACCGTCTGACGGATTCCGGGATGATCAGCAATCATGGGAGATTGTTGAAAAAGTTGGAAATATGCGAAAGGGAAGCGGCGGTTGTAAGAAAGATATACGATCTGTATCTCTGCAAAGGATACGGATATGAGAAAATCGCCAAAGAACTGAATGCGGCAGGCATACCGGCAGTCACCACAGATCGGTGGAAAGGCGGCACAGTATGCAGTATCCTGAAAAATCCGGTTTATATGGGATATTTTGCAATTCACCGGCGGGAGCGGGGAAAGACTTTGAGGCGGTTGGATCGAAGGGAATGGATACTGTCGGAAAAACAGTGCGGAGATATTGTCATCATCCCGCAGCCGGACTGGGAAAAAGTGCAGGAGATCAGAGAAGCGAGAAAAAAACGTCTGATGGAAAGCAGAAGCAAGTCCGCGTCTCTGTACGAGACACAGTATCAGGCGCCATTGAATCCCAGAGGCAGGCTTGCCTTGCTGGACATCGCGTACTGCGGATATTGCGGCAGCCGTCTCAAAAGCGCCGGTTACAGCAACCGCTGGACGACAAAAGACGGCACGGAAAAAGTATCCTGTGTGGGGCGATATGGCTGTCCTCAAAAGTGTAAGGAGAGAAGTTATTATTCGCAGGATTTTCTGGAGAAGACGGTATTTGGAGTGGTCAGAGACTATCTGGGCAGACTAAAGAGGATTGATATAACGCAGGAAATGAAGAATATCAAAGACCAATGCGAGGCAGACAACGCCAGAGAGGAAAAGGCGGTAACAGGGGAAACAGAACGGCTGACGAAAGATATTGACACATTGGAAGGCAAACTTCCGGAGGCGATCCGGGGGGATTACTGTTTTTCGGCAGAAACTCTGGCAAGAATGATCGCTGAGAGGCGCAGGCAGCTAAAAGCGCTGCGGCAGCATATGGCGGCTCTGGAGAGAAAAAGGGAACGGATGCGAAGCGCGTATGACAATGCGGAGGCGCATGCGGAAGTTTCACCGGATTGGAGACGGGTATTTGAAGAAGCGGACGTTGCGGAAAAGAAAATGCTGCTGGCGTCTCTGATCGAAAGAATCGATGTGAAGGATAATGATGTCAATATCCGATTCCGGGTTCGGAGGAGTGACTTTATCGGCGGCTGCGGGGGAGACGCTGCACAGGAAACCATTGGTTCCGATACCATTCCGTATATACGCGGTTAAGCGTAAAGGACATAATGACCAGAATATTGGCATAGATGGCGGATTCCGGCCATGTGGCATAAATTTCACAGGAAGCAACATTTTTGATGTAATCTTTGTAGCGGACATAATAGTTTTGTGCCGAAGGGTCGGAGGGGACGCCGTCGTGTACGATGACGAACTCCGGGATGACGACACGGCTTAAAACAATTTCGCCGGTCTCATCCATAGGTTTGATTTCATCTTCGGGGATTTTCGGAGGATATTCGCCATATAGCGTGTGTTCGGGAATGAAGATTTCCTCCTCCTGTTCGCCGGATTCCAGCGGTATCATGGTGACGGGTTGAATGGCAGTGACATCCGGGAGAATTTCTGTGCCGGAGATCAGAACCGGTTCGTATCCGTCGGCCGTTACTTCTATGTTATATTCGGAATAGGGCTGAACCAGTTGTTCCGGCTCCAGACTGTATTCCACATTCGGGGCAGCGAGCATAACAGGCGGTGTCTGGCCGCTTTCATCAGTCGTGAGATTCAAAAGGGGTGTTTGCGGATCGCCGGTATAGGAGATGGTAACGGACGCGTTTGCAATGGGAATCATACCGACGGAAGAGATTACGGAAATGCGCAGTTCCCCTTCCGAAGGGGGAGCCTGTTGGGCTTTTCCAAAGGGATATTCAGGCATAAACATACCTCTGCATTTTTTGTTATCATATGCAAAGGTATGTTTGTGTGACACCGAACACAACAGAGCCTCGCAAAATATTCAATCTAAATTTAATTTTTCGTTCATCATATGCAGTGTAATGCCATACCAGAGAATGCCGAGAAACAGGCTGGAGATGGATACGGAGGGTATGGCATGAATTAAAAAAGTCATGGCATTAAAGTCCTGATTGCCGAGCATCATTGTCTGTGGCATGATCAAAACGCTGGTGATTGTCTGCACCAGGGAATACAGGCCGATATAACAGAGAATGGAGCCCATAACCTTGTGCTGGTGAAATGTCTGCCCCAGTATAATGGCGCAGTAGATCATGAGAATGCCGCTGACCAGTCCGATCAGGTTGGAAATGGAACCGACCAGAACAAAGACAGGCAGAGAGACGCCTGTGGACCGGCACAGTTCCATCAGATCATGGAGCAGATTATGCAGAAACAGATCGGGAGTCTCCAGCAGTCTCGACAACAGCGGCAGTAGCAGTACGCCGACGCTGGCGAGCAGGATCAGTTCGGTGATCAGCATACATAGACTGTGGATCAGCAGTTTGGAGATGACGAGCTGGCGCTTTGTCACCGGCAGCGTATGCATCAGGTAGCCTTCATCGGTATAAAGATTCCGGTAGAAGCGGACGGCACAGTAAATCGACATGGCAAACGATACGCTGAGGATGGTTATATAATACAGCATAAAAATAAGTATGACGATGGATTTTGCGCCTGGGTTCAGTTCATAATCCAATGTGTTGATTGTGAGCAGCCCGAGTATCGTGATAATGACGGTGAAAGCATTGATGATGACAAGCACCTTGCGGGTGGCCTGCCATTCATATTTTAATAAATGTTTCAGCATGTGAACACCTCCCTGAAATAAGCGTCTAACGATTTTCCTTTTTCTTCCCGAATCTGCTCGGCAGGCGCGTATAAGAACACGTTGCCGTTGCGGATAAAGATCACATCGTCCAGAATATTTTCAATATCCGTGATCAGATGTGTCGACAGCAGAATGGTGGCGTTTTCATTATAATTGGAAATAATGGTTTTCAGAATATAGTCTCTGGCTGCCGGATCGACGCCTGCGATCGGCTCATCCAATATATAAAGCTGTGCGTGCCTGCTCATAACCAAAATGAGCTGTACCTTTTCCCGGGTTCCCTTGGACAGTGTTTTCAGCCGGGCGTCGGGGCTGATTCCCAGAGAAGCGAGCATACCATATGCCGTTTCCACAGAGAAATCCTCATAAAAATCTGCGAAAAAACCGATCAGTTCCTGCACCTTCATGGAACTCTGGAGGCAGGTGCGTTCCGGCAGATAGGAGATAACGGCTTTGGTTTCCGGTCCGGGAGTCAGGCCGTTAATGGTCAGTGTGCCGGAAGTTGGGGTCAGCAGTCCGTTGATCAGTTTGATAAAAGTGGTTTTGCCGCTCCCGTTGGGACCGAGCAGCCCGATAATGCGGCCGCCGGGAATCTGCAATGTCAGTCCGTTTAGGGCCGGCGCGGCTTTTTTATGATAGCATTTGCACAGGGCATTGGCTTCCAGTAAATAGTTCATATTAATCCTCCTCACATGCTGCCTTTAAAAAAGACAGAATTTCCGTTTCTTCGTATCCGAGCTGGCGCATATTCATAAAAAAACGGGTCAGCGCTTCCCGGGCCAGCGTCTGTCTGATACGGCGTATGAATTCCGCGTCTTCCGTGACATAGCGTCCGGCTGTCCGCTGACTGCGGAGCAGGCCGCGCTGTTCCAGCTCTGCCAGAGCCTTCTGCATTGTGTTGGGATTGACGCCTGCTTCGGCGGCCAGTTCTCTGACGCTGGGTAGCCGATACCCCGGGGGATACTGCCCGGAAACAATCCGCATCTGAATCTGTTCCAGAAGCTGTGTATATATAGGTCTGTCCGAGTCCAGTTTCCATGCCATAGGCATTAGGTTGCAAGTGCGGAAAAAGCTCCTCCACTTGTGCTTTTCATACGCTGCTCACGGTTCGTATTCCATGCGGCATACAACCTGGATGGCTCCTGCTTCCGGTATCTGAATCCGGACACTACAGGGCAC
>CATLGN010000064.1 GCA_949935685.1 uncultured Lachnospiraceae bacterium
TAATAAGATGCAGGAAGTTCTGGAAGAACTTCGTGTAACGGTTATGCGGTATAATCTCTATGAGATGAAAAACAGCATTGCCACCGTGCCCCAGACATTGAAAGATGCCGACGGGATTATTCTTGCATCTACAGTGGAATGGCATGGAATAGGCGGGTATATGCATCAGTTTCTTTATACCTTCTGTCTTTATGGAGACAAGGAAAAAATCAGCCGAATTTATATGTGCCCGGTCGTGATGTCCACCACATATGGAGAGCGGGAGGGCAAGCTGGATATGGCTGTTGCGTGGGAAATTCTGGGAGGACTCCCGTGCAGCGGTATCTGTGGCTACATTGCCGATACGGTGAATCTTGAGATGAGCAAGGATCTGACACGACTGATTGAAAAGACGGCGGAAAATATGTATCGTACTGTCAGTCAGAAGATATGCAGTTTTCCCGCCAGCAATCAGGTAATCAAGCAGATGGTCTCCGTTACAAAGAATATTGATCTGACACCGCAGGAATCGGAGCAGCTTTCCCAGTATGTTTCCGATGAACGCTATGTACAGAAACAGAAGGAAGATATTCAGGAATTGACAAGTCTTTTTCGGGGTATGTTGGAAAATCAGGATTCTCAGGAAGACAGTAACTATATGGAGAATTTCAGAAACCATTTCCGCCCCAGTCCGGGTGTCCGGGCGATGTACCGCTTTCATGTTGAGGAAAAGGACAAGCCGTTTATTCTCGAGGTGAACGGGCCGCAGCTCAACTGCTATTACGGGAATACGACGAAGGCTGACGTGGAGATAAAGGTAAACAGTAAGACTATGAACGATATTATGTCTGCCAGAATGAGCTTTCAGCGGGCTTTTATGAGCGGTAATATGAAGATGAAGGGAGACTTTAAGCTGCTTCGGACGCTCGATCAGATATTTATATTTGAGGATTAAGGAGGATGAGAGATGAAGGAAGAAAACTGTATTTTCTGTAAGATTGCCAATGGGGAAATTCCGTCCAAAACATTGTATGAAGATGAGACGTTCCGGGTGATACTGGATGTGGGTCCGGCAACAAAAGGACATGCGTTAATTCTGCCCAAGAACCATTTTGCCAATCTCTGTGAACTTCCGGAAGAGACTGCGGCGGATGCCATGAAACTTGCCCGGAGAATGGCTGATCTGATGACGAAAAAGCTGTCCTGTGACGGGCTGAATCTGGTACAAAATAATGGACAAACGGCAGGACAGACTGTATTTCACTTTCATATGCATTTGATTCCGCGGTACAGAGATGACGGCCAGAAGATCGGCTGGACGCCCGGTCAGCCCACGCAGGAAGAACTGGAAGAGATCAGAAAGACCATAACGGCATAGCGATCTCCTGCATTCTGCAGCGTTTACACTGACTGACCGGCCGTCTGGTTGATCAACTGCATGATGGTCTGAATGGAACCGAGCTGGTCACTTTTTCCCATGGCGTCGATATAGATCTGTCTGGAGAAATAAACTTCATGTATCTTTTCCACAAGGACGAAATCGATCAGATCGTCTTCGTCGATAACGAGGCTGAACCCCTGTGATTCGAAGGAGTGCGCATTTAAAATCTGATCCCCCCGGCTGCTTTTCGCAGAAAGCGGAATGAGTACATTTGGTTTTTTCAATGCCAGAAGTTCGCAGATCGCATTGGCGCCTGCGCGGGAAACTACCACATCCGATAAGGCAAACAGATCTTTTAATTCTGTCTTTACATATTCAAACTGTTTGTATCCCTCCACACTTAACAGAAGGTTATCAACTTTCTCTTTTCCGCAGATATGGATTACCTGAAAATCTTCCAGAAGACGGGGCAGCGCTTCCCGGACGACTTTATTGATGGAAGCGGCGCCGAGACTGCCGCCGATCACCATGATAACCGGTTTATTGGCGGTAAATCCGCACAGGTCGAGAGCGGCGATACGGTTTCCCTGCCGCAGCTCCGCACGTATGGGTGATCCTGTGAGCACCGCTTTTTCGGCCGGAAGCATCTGCAATGTTTCCGGGAAATTGCAGCAGACTTTTGCTGCCACGGGAATACACAGTTTATTGGCAAGACCGGGTGTCATATCAGATTCATGGATAATGCATGGAATACCGAGGGAGTGCGCCGCCCTGACGACAGGAACGGAGACAAAACCTCCCTTGGAAAAGACAACGTCGGGCCGGATCTGTTTGAGTGTTTTTCTCGCTTCGGCATATCCTTTTAAAACACGAAACGGATCGGTAAAGTTTTGTAACGCAAAATATCGGCGGAATTTTCCGGTGGCGATCCCGTAATAAGGTATTTTATAATCTTCGATCAGTCTTTTTTCGATCCCGTCATAAGAGCCGATGTAATGAATATCATAATTGGCTTCCCGGAGTGCCGGCAGCAGAGCGATGTTTGGCGTAACATGTCCCGCGGTCCCGCCGCCTGTCAGGACGATTTTTTTCATATGAAAAGCCTCCTAAGAATTTTGTCCGATGGATTCCAGCGCCTGTGCGAGCTGATCGGGGCAGGAAGTGGATTTGAAACCACATTTGATTCCCTTCAACCGTTCAATAGCATCCTCTACTTTCATTCCTCTGACGAGACGGGAAATTCCCTGTAAGTTGCCGTTGCATCCTCCGGTGAAAGAAACGGATTCAATAATGCCGTCGTGAATATCAATATCGATCGCATTGGAGCAGACGCCCTTTGGTACAAATCTCATAATCATTCCTCCTGAAATACGGTTGTGTAAAGATAACAGATATTATAACAAAGTTCACGTCAGGTTTCCAGCTTTTCTGAAAATTTTGACGAAATATGTAGAACGATTTCTTACCCACAACGGCAGCACTGATGATATAATAGGGGCACTTACCACTATGTATTGTATGTGCCGGACGGGTGGCTGTGTCTGTCCGCATCCCGGGGGAATATGGTATCGGATTTTCAGGAGGTGTGAAGTATGTTATCGGGATTTTTTTATCATTCTTATTTTATTGGCGCAGTATTGATTTTGTTTGGATTGAGTATTTTGTGTCAGATCATGATCGGCATAATATATCGGAAAATGATCCGTGAGTCGGACAATATGGCTGTGACGGAAAATAAACTGTTAAAACAGTGTAAGTTGAAATTCTCCAACTGTTATACGCTGAATGAAGGCAATATTAATATTCCCGTTTTTGTGGACAAGTTTATGAATCAAATCCGTTTTGCGGGTATATCAATTACCAATCTGGGACATCTTTCGGGACAGCTTATGCTGCTTTCTGTTTTTGCTGCCGGTATGGGAGCCTGCAAAGGCATTATCGAAGGGGACATGCTCGGTGAGCTGCTCCCGTATTATATTGCCAGCCTTTTCGGATTATATGCATATTTTTCCGTTTCCTCCCTTGTGGATGTAAAAGGCAAGAAAAACATGGTCCGCACAAATTTAATCGATTATCTGGAAAACCATCTGATCAAACATCTCCTGCTGGCACAGGATCAGGAGATGCAGACCTTTATCGTTCGGGATGTGGAAGTGGAGGCGGAGATTTTGCCGGATGCGGAGAAAGAGGAACAGACAGAAAAGGGAAAACAGCTCTTGTTTACCGAAGGGGACAGAGACGAACTGGAAAATCTGCTGCAGGAGTTTCTGGCATAGCGGAATGTCATCGGCACATACCTTGAAAAAACGGTACGGCTTTGCTATACTGAGAACAGATTGGACCGGAAAACGACGGTCCGAACTGGTAACAGGTATTTCGGTAAATCATTTGGTGAAAAGGAGCAGAAAAAATGAGTAAAAAAGTAACGTTTGACTATGGAAAAGCAGCGCCTTTTGTAAGTGAGAACGAGATCGTGTCCATGAAAAAACTGGTCATGGATGCCAAGGCGCTTCTTCTTTCCAGAGAGGGGGCGGGAAATGACTTTTTAGGATGGATAGACCTTCCTGAGGATTATGATAAGGAGGAGTTTGACAGAATTAAAAAAGCAGCCCGTAAGATTCAGGAAGATTCGGAAGTACTGCTTGTAATCGGCATTGGCGGTTCTTATCTGGGGGCCAGAGCCGCTATCGAGTTTTTAAGACATAGTTTTTATAATATGGTGGACAAGCGTATCCGCAAGACGCCGGAAATCTATTTTGTGGGAAATTCCATCAGTTCCACTTATATTAAGCATCTGATGGATGTGATCGGGGATCGTGATTTTTCCATTAACATGATTTCCAAATCCGGTACGACGACAGAACCGGCGATCGCATTCCGGGTATTTAAGGAAATGATGGAGAAAAAATACGGAAAAGAAGAAGCGGCAAAGCGTATCTATGCCACAACGGATAAAGCGCGGGGATCACTGAAAAAGCTGGCGACAGAGGAAGGATATGAAACGTTTGTTGTGCCGGACGACGTAGGCGGCCGTTTTTCCGTACTGACTGCGGTGGGGCTGCTTCCGATCGCTGTCAGCGGCGCTGATATTGATAAACTGATGGAAGGTGCACAGGCAGGCAGAAAATTTGCGATCGAAGCGGATTTTGACGACAATGACGCGCTGCAGTATGCGGCTCTGCGGAATATTCTGCTGCGAAAGGGAAAGACCGTTGAGATTCTCGCGAACTATGAGCCGGGCGTTCATTTTGTATCGGAATGGTGGAAACAGCTTTACGGAGAGAGCGAAGGAAAAGACCAGAAGGGTATTCTTCCTGCAAGCGTGGATCTGACAACGGATCTGCATTCTATGGGACAGTTTATTCAGGACGGTGCGCGCATCATATTCGAAACGGTTCTGAATGTCGAGACATCCCGGGAAGAGATTCTGATCGGAGAAGAACCGGTTGATCTGGACGGCCTCAATTATCTGGCGGGAAAGACGGTGGATTTTGTCAATAAAAATGCCATGAATGGAACGATTCTCGCGCATACCGACGGACAGGTGCCGAACTTGCTTGTCAATATCCCGGAAGTGAATGAGTTTTATCTCGGTCAGCTTTTCTATTTCTTTGAGTTTGCCTGCGGTGTGAGTGGTTATCTGCTCGGTGTAAATCCGTTCAATCAGCCGGGTGTGGAGAGTTATAAGAAAAATATGTTTGCACTTCTCGGAAAGCCCGGCTATGAAGCGCAGCGGGAAGAACTGTTAAAGAGATTATAAAACGGGCAGACAAACAGAGATTAAGGAAAATTATGAATATTGTAATATTGGAGAGAGACAGCCTGGGAAGCGATATTGATGTCAGTTGTTACGAGAAGTTCGGCAATGTGACAATCTATGGCAATACGGTGGAGCGGCAGGTGGCGGAGCGGGTAAAAGATGCGGAAATTATTATGGGAAACAAAGCGCCCATGAATGAACAGACATTGCGGGATGCGGCGCGCGTGAAACTGATCTGCCTGTTTTCCACCGGGTATGACTGCGTGGATCTGGCATATTGCAAGAGCAGGGGCATCCGGGTTGCCAATGTGGTGGATTATTGTACGGATGCTGTCTGTCAGCATACATTCGCCATGCTGTTTTATCTGCTGGAGCATCTGCGGCATTATGATGAATATGTCAAGAGCGGGGCATATGGCGCGCAGGAGCGGTTTTCCAATTTTGACCTGCCGTTTACCGAACTGCAGGGCAAGACATGGGGGATCGTCGGCATGGGCCATATCGGCAGAAAAGTGGCTTCCGTCGCACAGGCTTTTGGATGCAGGATACTCTTTTATTCCGCGTCGGGGAAAAGCACCTGTACCGAATATGAAAGGGTGGATCTGGACACACTGCTCGCGGCTTCTGATTTTCTTTCGCTGCACTGTCCGCTGAGCGACAGGACACGCGGTCTGATCGATAAGGATGCGCTGGTAAAAATGAAACGGACGGCGATTCTGCTGAATGTGGCCCGGGGTCCGGTGATCGATAACAGCGATCTGTACTGGGCGCTTCAGAATGCGGAGATTGCGGCGGCGGGGCTGGATGTGCTGGAAAAGGAGCCGATCACTTCGGACAATCTGCTTGGACGAATTCAGGACAGTAATAAACTTTTAATAACACCGCATCTGGCATGGGCGACGATAGAAGCCAGGACCCGGATTGTGGAGGAAGTATACCGGAATGTGGAAGCGTATCTGCAGGGGACGGACAGAAATATAGTCAATCTCTGATGCGGGATATGCGGTCATGGAATGAGAAAGGCGGAGTGGTTGCCCTGTTTGGTGATGGCTCTGCTTTTCTCGTATAGGGCAATATAGATAAAAATAAAAGAATAATTTAGGTAAAATAGTAGAAGATGTGGAGCGAAAAGCGAAACTGACTTGACAGAACAGACAAAATTGCTATAATAAACATAATTCCATATTGCGGAAATGAGTTTCACATTATGGAATTTGCGGTGCCATAATAGCCGCACAGGAAGAAAGGATGGTCATTATCATGGAGATCAGAACAGCGTCATCGCCGAAAGATGTGAAAAACTATACGACACAGCGTTTGCGGGAAGAATTTTTGATTCAGGATTTATTTGTCCCCGGGGAGATTAAGTTGGTTTACAGTCATATCGACAGAATTATCACCGGCGGCATTGTTCCCATTACGCCGATTTCCCTGACAGCCGGGGAAGAGCTGCGTGCGGAGTTTTTCCTGCAGAGAAGGGAAATGGGCGTTATTAATATCGGCGCAGAGGGCATGATAACAATAGACGGGAAAAAATATCCCCTGAAAAACAGGGAAGGGATTTACATTGGCATGGGGAGCAAAAATATTTCATTTGCCAGCAAAGACAGAAATGAACCGGCAAAGTTTTATCTGAACAGCACCCCGGCTCATCATGCATATCCCACCGTTCTGATCAAACCCGAAGGAGAAGCGGGGGACGAGGGCAAGGAAGGTATTGTGATCGTAAAACCGGAAAATAAAGTGGAACTGGGCACATTGGAGGAATCCAACCACAGAACAATCTGCAAATATATTCTTCCCGGACAGGTGGAGAGCTGTCAGCTTGTGATGGGTATGACAAAGCTGGAACCGGGGAGTGTGTGGAACAGTATGCCGTGTCATACACACGACAGACGAATGGAAGTCTATCTGTATTTCGATTTGCCGGAGGACAACTTTGTTATGCATTATATGGGTGAGCCGTCCGAGACAAGGCATATTGTAATGCGCAATGAGGAGGCCGTTATTTCTCCCAGCTGGTCCATCCACTGTGGCTGCGGTACGAAAGCCTATACCTTTATCTGGGGAATGGCCGGGGAAAATCAGGACTTTGGCGATATGGACGGTGTTGCGAACCAAAACCTGTTATAAATAATAAAGAAAGAGGTAGAGCATGAATACGGTACTGGAAAAAATTCAGAAACTGGGAATTGTCCCGGTCGTGGTATTGAACGATGTGGAGGAGGCAGAGCCGGTGGCGAAAGCCCTCTGTGAAGGCGGTCTTCCGGTTGCGGAAGTGACATTCCGTACGGATGCGGCGGAAGCATCTATCCGCGTCATGAAAGAAAAATTCCCGGAAATGCTCGTCGGGGCAGGAACCGTTCTGACGGTGGAGCAGGCGGAGCGGGCGATTCAGGCAGGCGCCGAATTTATTGTAAGTCCGGGTTTTAATCCGACTGTCGTGAAATATTGCATTGACAAAGGCGTGCCCATGACACCGGGCTGTAACAATCCTTCTGCGATGGAAGGGGCGATGGAACTCGGGCTGGATGTGGTGAAATTTTTCCCGGCAGAGGCATCGGGAGGATTGAAAGCAATCAAAGCTATGGCGGCTCCTTATGTCAATCTGAAATTTATGCCGACCGGCGGTATCAACGCGAAAAATATCAATGAATATTTGGCGTTCCCGAAGATCATTGCCTGCGGCGGGAGCTGGATGGTCAGCGGTGATCTTGTGAAAAACAAAGAGTTTGACAAGATTGCGGAACTGACC